>RKRS01000227.1 GCA_007571275.1 Dehalococcoidia bacterium | reverse complement strand
CCCTTTGGGGGGAGATGCCGAAGGCAGAGGGGGGCTGCCCTCCTGAGCAACTACACCCCGACCGACACACGAATGCAGTTCGTTACCTTCTATCTCAACGAACCAACAAATATGCAGAAATTGGAGAATTGCGATGGCTGATCTATCCGGCAAGGTGGCGCTGATTACCGGTTCGGGCAGCGGAATCGGACAGGGCACGGCCGTCCGACTGGCGAGAGACGGCGCGGATATCTGCATCGCTGAAATCGATCTCGACGGCGCCGAAGAGACAGCCTCGATGGTGCGTGAATTTGGCCGCTCGGCGCACATCGTTCGCTGTAACGTTGCCTCGCTCGAGCAGGTGCAAAGCGCAGCGGACGCCTGCGTTGCTGAGCTAGGCTCACTCGATATCGCCGTCGCCAACGCGGGCATCGGTCGCGGCGGCTCAGTGCTCGATATGACGCTCAAGGACTGGCAGGATCAGATCGATATCAATCTGACCGGCGTGTTCCTGACTGTCCAGGCAGCGGCGCAGCGGATGGTTGCGCAGGGAAATGGTGGGCGCATCGTCTGCATTTCTTCATTGGCAGCGCTGAACACGAGTCAGTTGATGTGGAGCTACTCGGCGACCAAGGCGGGCGTCGCAATGATGGTCCGTGGTTGGGCCAGCGAGCTCGGTCCGCACGGCATCAACATCAACGCGATCGGGCCAGGCGTAATCGACACACCGCTGGCGCACGCTCTGGCCGGTGACGAAGGCGGACCCATTCGGACGCAGTTGGAGGCGTCAACGCCGCTCGGGCGGTCAGGAAGACCGTCTGATATCGCCGGCCTGATCTCGTTTCTGGTCGGCCCTGACGCCGATTTCATGACCGGTAGCTATCTGCTGATGGACGGTGGTATCCGCGACGCTCGTGGCCAACTCGTCGAGGAGCCAGACAGCCCGATCGGCCAGGAGCGCGCGCTGCACATGCAGGCATCCCAAGCGCGAAACGCCCGACTCCAACCGCTGATCGACCAGCGCTGAACATCGAGCCAGCGGCAGCGTTCGTACGAGGGGTGTGCGCGTGACTGATCTACCTGAACAAGCCCGTGCGATGGTCTTGACCGGAGTGCGACAGCTGGAGATGCAGTCCTTTCCAATTCCCGACCTCGGTCCCGACGACGGCCTGCTGCGCATGGAGGTCTGCGGTATCTGCGGCTCTGACTACGAGCAGTTCAACGGCGATTTCTCTGCTCGATTCCCGGTCATTCCCGGCCACGAGCCGGTTGGTCGGATTGCGGCGCTGGGCGAGCGCGCACGCGAACGCTGGGGCATTGAGGTGGGTGATCTCGTTTCGATAGAACCGGGGGTCCGTTGCGGACGCTGCCAGCAGTGTCTCGATGGACGGCAGTGCAGCGACGGCGCCGGGATCGGGTACACGCTGACCGATCGCGCGCCTGGCCTCTGGGGCGGCTACGCCGAGTATCTCTATCTGCATCGTTCGACCGTGATGCACAAAATGCCCAATGACATGCCGCCGCGTCTGGCGGCGCTCTACAACCCGCTGGGTGCCGGCTTCGCCTGGGCTGTCAACGCCACCAATCTCCAGGTTGGCCAGACCGTCGCCGTGCTCGGCTCCGGCCAGCGTGGTATCTGCTCGATCATCGCCGCCCGCGCTGCCGGCGCAGGCACGATCATCGCCACTGGACTCGCCCGCGACGAGCACAAGCTCTCACTGGCCCGAGAGTTCGGCGCTGACATCACGCTCGTCGCTGATAGTGACCCGGTGGTCGAACGGGTGCTCGAGGCGACCGATGGTCGTGGCGCAGACGTCGTGATCGACGTCACGCCTTACGCAACGGATCCGGTCTCGGATGCGATGAAGATGGCGCGTCGCGGTGGAACGGTCGTGCTCGCCGGTCTCAAGGGCGGACGCCGCGTGCCCGAATTTAACTCCGATGACATCGTCACTCGTCATCTCACAGTCAAAGGCGTCTTCGGCGTTGACCACGAGTCGTTCATCCAGGCGGTTGAAACGATTCGCTCTGCTCGCTTTCCACTGGAGCGCCTGCATTCACATGCGTTTCCGCTTGAGCAAGCGGCGACGGCCATTGACACGCTCGCCGGCGAAACAGGCGAGCCGGCCGTGAATGTCACGATCGAGCCATGGCTCTAACTCGCTACTGAGGCGCGCCAGCGGATGGTCGGGTTCAGGCGTCAGTTAGGATTGCTGTATGCGGGACACCGTTTCGGACGGCGCCTTGCGTAAGTAGGGCGGCGAGGTGAAGGGGACAGCGATGTCCGAACTTTCTATCAGCGACCAGATCGTCCTGTTGGGACTCGGTGAGGACGGTGTACTCGACCGACCCTACGACGGTCGGTTGGACTACGCCATCGCGGGCGCGTCGCTGCTTGATCTATCGTTTCAGAACCGAATCGACACCGATCCGAATCGACTGTTCATCATCTCGACCGAGCCAACTGGCAACCCACTGCTCGACAGCGTGCTGCACCAGATCAACTCTGGCCCGCCGAACCAACCGATTGCCTACTGGATTTCCGAGATCGCCCGCTATGCGATGGTGCTCCGACAGCAGATCATCGAGGATCTGCTTGAGCGAAATATCCTTCACCGTGAAGCTGGTCGACGCCTGATCGTGCTGAAGTCGGAGAAGTTCCCGCCGACCGATCCACAGGTGATCCGCGACGTACAGCGCAGGTTGATCGACACCTTGCTCTCGGATGAGATCCCGGAACCCGACACTGTCGCGTTGATCGGCCTCGCGCGGGCCAGCCGCCTGCTCGAGTTGTTGCTGCCACGTGAGTACCTCGATCGCGTGGAGGCGCGGATTGATCAACTGTCGCGCATGGACCTGATCGGAATGAGCGTCAACCGCACGCTGGATGAGATTCAGGCGGCTGTCGCCATTGCGGTTCCTGGCCTCTAGATCGTTTCTCCTCTATCCGCCAATATTCCGGAAATCACACGTGAGGCTGTAATGGACTGGAACGACACGCCGGAGCAGGCTGCCTTCCGAAGTCAGGTATCGACGCTCATCGACGAGCGGTTGCCCCAGCGTTACCGCGAGCTGGCAGCGCGTGGCGCCATGCCCGAGCGAGCCTGGGAGAACGACCGCAAGTCGGGCGATCCCGTGGAATACGCCGCAGCGGTCGACTGGCACGCGGCGCTCGCCGAGCGACATTGGGTCGCGCCGCACTGGCCGTCCGAGTACGGCGGCGGCGGACTCTCACCGATGGAGCAGTTCATCTTCAACCAGGAATTGGCTGAGGCGGGCGCGCCGGCCGTTGGTGGGTCGGGCGTGCACATGCTCGGGCCAACCCTCATCGTCCACGGTTCAGATGAGCAGAAAGAAAAGTACCTTCCGCCGATTCTCGACGGCGACGTTACCTGGGCGCAGGGATATAGCGAGCCAGGCTCCGGCTCCGATCTCGCATCGCTGACGACGCGCGCCGTCCGCGATGGCGATGACTTCGTGATCAATGGCCAGAAGATCTGGACCTCAGCTGCGCACACCGCCGACGCCATGTTCGCGCTCGTCCGTACCGATCCCGACGCCCCCAAACATCGTGGTATCTCGTTCGTGATGATCGACGACATCAAGACGCCCGGCATCACGGTGCGCCCACTGATCAACATCAACGGCGACCACTACTTCAACGAAGTTTTCTTCGAGGACGTGCGCATTCCCGCCAACAACCTCGTCGGCGAGCTCAACCGCGGTTGGTATGTGGGCATGACGCTACTCGACTTCGAGCGCTCGAATATCGGTGGCGCGGTCGCGGCCAGGCGACAGTTGCGCCAGCTGATTACGCACATTCAACAGAACGACCAGGGCGCCCGGGAGCGGATCACGCCGGAGCTGCGCCAGGAGATCGTCGACCGCTGGGTCGAGACAGAAACGCTCTACCAGTTCAGCTTCCGCATCATCTCAATGCAGTCGGCCGGGTTGGTGCCCAACTATGAGGCGTCGACGGCCAAGCTCTTCGCCTCCGAGCTCAGCCAGCGGCTGGCGTTGACGGCAACCAAAGTCTTTGGTCTGCACGCGCAGCACTGGGCCGACTCGCCGCCGGCCAGCACATTCACCCGTAACTACGTCGGCATGGTGCCGGCCACCATCCGCGGCGGTACCAGCGAAGTCCAGCGCAACGTCATTGCAACGCGTGGTCTGGGCCTGCCGCGAGCCTGAGGCGCGGACCTCCCTTCAGTCCTTCCGCTTTCGCGGGAGCAGGCTCTACGGGACAGCTTCCCCAGAGGGAGGAAGCGCAGAAAGTGGTGGTTATCCTTTCGGCGTCAGGCGGCTGCGAACCAAGGAGATCACGTGGCTGATTTATCGTCCCCAGAAGAGCACTTACTCGACGGAATTCGGGTCGTTGAGATCGGCGACGAGGTTTCGGCCTATGCCGGCAAACTGCTGGCCGGGCTTGGCGCTGACGTGATCAAGGTGGAGCCGCCTGACGGTTGCCCCACGCGGACCATCGGGCCGTTCTACGAGGATGTAGCAGGGCCGGAGCGCTCGCTCTTCTGGTGGCATTACAGCCTGGGCAAGCGCTCGATCACGCTAGACCTGTCGACGGCGGATGATCGCTCGACGCTGCTGACGTTGCTCGAGACCGCCGACCTCTTCCTCGATGCGCGGCCGAAGTCAGAGATGGACGCGAACGGACCGGACGAGGATGCAGTCCGCGCCGCCAATCCGCAGATTGTGATTGCGCGGATGTCACCGTTTGGCGATTCGGGTCCGTGGGCGGAGTATCGCGGGTCCGATCTGGTCCATCTGGCGTTGGGTGGCCCGATGATGAACTGCGGATATGATCCGCAGCCCGACGGCACGTACGACACGCCGCCGATTGCTCCGCAGATGTGGCAGGCCTACCACATTGCCGGAGAGCTGACCTGCATGAACGCGATTGCGGCGCTGATCGACCGTGGACGTTCTGGTCGGGCGCAAACCTTGCACACCGCCGTGCACGACGCTGTTTCCAAGAACACCGAGCTCGACCTGATGAGCTGGGTCTATCGTCGTGCTCGCTACTTCCGTCAGACCTGCCGACACGCCGCCGAGCAAGTATCGCCGCTACCGATGATCGGCCCGACCAAGGATGGTCGCTGGGTCATGGCGTTGCCGCGTGGACGCTCACAGTCGCTGGTCGATTTTCTCGATCGCTACGGCATGGCCGCCGATCTGAAGGACGAACCGCCTGAGCAAGGCGGCGCCAGTACCCGCTCTCGCGGCGAGACCGCAGCCCACTTACAGGAAGTGACGCAGCGGCTGATTCGCAAGTTCCGCTTCGACGACGTGCCCTGGCGTGAGGCGCAGGATCTGGGACATCTCTGGGCGCCGCTGCGCAAGCCGCATGAGAACGCGCTTGACCCGCACTGGTGGGAGCGCGGCAGCTTCGCACGGGTTCAGCATCCGGAGATCGAAGTCGACGGCCAGCCCGCCGAGTTCGTCTATACATCGAGCAAGTGGGTGTCGTCCGAAACCAACTGGAAGGTCGGCCCCCGCGCGCCACTGCTCGGCGAGCACACAGCCGAAATCCTCGCCCAACTCACCCCGCCAGAGCAAAAGCGACCCAGCGACGTCTCGCTCCCATCAACAGAGCAGGAACGGCCCATCGATACTTCGCTCTCCCCAGCAGGGGTGGAGCAGTCGGACAACCGTTCGCTCCCCTCCAAAGGGGGGGAGCGGCCGAAGGCTGAGAGGGTGCGTTCCCGTTGGGGTACCCCATTCCCACTCGAGGGTGTGCGCATTCTCGACTTCACCTGGTGGCTCGCCTCGGGCGGCGCGCCGCGCTTCCTCTCGGCCCTGGGCGCTGAGGACATCAAGGTGGAGTGGCACGCCAACATGGACCTGCGCGTCGGTATGGCGCAGTTTCCGCAGGGCGGAAAAGTCGCCCGAGCTGCGCTCGGCGTCAACGAGGGTCCACTGCCCGCCGACAATTCGACGATCAATCGCTCAGGTCAGTTCAACGACTTCCACGCCGGCCATCGCGGACTCTCGCTGAACTTGCGTGATCCGCGTGGACTGGAGATCGCGAAACGGCTGGTCGCGGTCAGCGACATCGTGGCTGAAGGCTTCTCGCCCGGCGTCATGGATCGTTGGGGACTCGGTTATGAGGTGATGAAGGAGATTAAGCCAGACATCATCTATCTCTCGCAGTCAGGCATGGGACAGGTCGGCGTGTACGGACGCTACCGTACCGTTGGCCCGATCGCGGCGTCATTTGGCGCGGTTTCTGAGATGTCCGGCCTGCCCGAGCCTTATGCGCCGGCTGGCTGGGGTTACAGCTATCTCGACTGGTTTGGCGCGTACAACCTCGCCAACGCGATGATGGCCGCGCTCTACTATCGTGACCGCACTGGTAAAGGCCAATGGATCGACTCTTCACAGGTTGACGCCGGCATCTACCTGAACGGCACCTCGGTGCTGGAGTGGTCAGCCAATGGCGCAATCTGGCAGCGCTACGGCAATCGCTCGCCATACAAACCAGCCGCGCCGCATGGCGCTTACCAATGCTGTGACGACGTCGAATCCAGCGACCGCTGGGTCGCCATCGCCTGCTTCGACGAGTCTGACTGGCAGGCACTGCGTCGTGTGATGGGCAGTCCGGAGTGGGCAGCGGCAGACCGATTCGCCAGTCTCGCTGATCGGCTGGCCAATCAGGACGAGCTGGACGAGCGGATCGGCAAGTGGACGCGCACGCAGGATCGCTGGGCGTTGATGGGGCTGTTACAGCAGGCAGGCGTGGCGGCCGGAGTCTGCCAGGACGCGCAGGATCGCTACGAGACGGACCCACAGCTCGCTCATCTCAACTGGCTGACTGAGGTCGAGCACTCGGAAATGGGCGCCTGGCCGACCAAGGAGATGCCAGTCAAGTGGAGCCAAACGCCGCCGTTCATGGGTGGCGAGATCGATCGCGGCGCGCCCTGCTACGGCGAGGACAACCACTACGTCCTCGGCGAGCTGTTGGGGATGAACACAACGGAGATCGCCAGGTTGTCCGAAGACGGCGTCATCGCCGAGGGCCTGTCGAGGGTGTGAAGGAACCTCGCGAGATCAACCTTGGTTGGCTCGAACGAGGAGTGGTCTCTGCGGCCAGGACAGCACGCTGAACCGCCTCGATCAGTTCCTCTCCCGTATGTACCAACTCCACCTCAGCCTTCCTGAGTCGCCTTCAAGGTCTTCAGGTTTTCCCTCTCTGGCCGAATAGGCCCGTCGATGGCAATCTGGACGAGATCAAGCTGATCGCAGATTTCGGTTGTCAAGTCTCCCGCTAATCCAGACCACTGTTCGCCGCTGCTTGAGGGCGGACACGCGATATGCGTCGCACAGGCGTACACTGGGAGCCGCAGACGGGCATCAGTTATCCATCCCTTCTTGAGAGATAGTAGAACATCAGGTCTGCATTGTTGTTAGCCTACAGCGACGCGTAGAGCGCCTCGATCAGCGCTGCGGCTCGGGGATCGTGGGCGACCTCGGTACCCATCTGGTTCATCACGTAACCGAAACCGACACCGGCGTCCAGGTCGGCGTAGCCGAGCGAGCCTCCGGCTCCAGGGTGTCCGAATGCTCTGCGGTTTGGGCCGTACGGTGTGGACTCTCCAGTCAGGGCCCAGCCGAGACCGAAGCGCGTGTTAATCCCGATGCAGGTGTCGGGTCCGTTGCTCTGTTCCTCGATGCCCTCTTCGATTGTTTGCGGGTTGAGCACGTGGATGCCATCGATCTGGCCTTCGTTGGCGGCTGCGCCGTAGATACGCGCCAGCGCCCTGGCCGTGGCGTGTCCGTTGGCGGCGGGGATCTCGGCGGCTCGCCAGTCTCGACGTGATGCCATCGCCGGACCACCGGGATTGAACACGGGTGGATTGATCACCGCGACGATACCGACACTGTCGGGGTCTCCGAAGAGGTCGCTGGTCGGTGGGAAGTCAGCTGCGATCTGCGGTTCGATCACCGTCGAGATACGAGCGTCGAACTCAGGGCCGATACCAATGTGTGCGTCGAGTCCCAACGGCGCCGCGAATTCCTCACGGAAGTACTGCCCGACCGTTCGTCCGTCTACCCGTCGAACCACCTCGCCCACGAGCCAACCGAACGTCATCGCGTGATAACCGTGCTTCTCGCCGGGTGTCCACCAGGGTTCCTGCTCAGCCAGCGCTGAGGTCATCGTTTCCCAGTTGAACATGTCTTCGGTGACCAGCGGGCGCTTCACCGCGGCCATGCCGGCCTGGTGATTGAGCAGCATCCGCACCGGGATGTCCTGCTTGCCAGCGGCGTCGAACTCGGGCCAGTACCGCGCAACCGGCGCATCGAGGTCGAGCTTGCCTTCCTCGACCAGGCGGTGCGCGCAGAATGCCACGAGCCCTTTGGTCGACGAGTAGACGTTGACCAGCGTGTTGCGGTCCCACTCGCGCTCACGATCGGGCGCATACCAGCCACCCCAGAGGTCGACGACCGGCTCGCCGTGTAGATAGACCGCGACCGCCGCGCCGACTTCGTCCGCTTCCGCGAAGTTGGCTTCAAACGCCGCGCGCACGACGTCAAACTGCGGGTGCGTCCAGCCGTGGATCGGTGCGTTCATCGGGCTTCTTGCTGTGCTGCCGTAGCGCGACTAGAGCGAGGCGTAGAGCGCGTCAATCAGGCCGTTGACACGTGGATCGCCGCTCAGGTTCTGCTGCATCTGATTCATCGTGTAGCCGAAGCCAATGCCAGCGTCGAGGTCGGCGTAGCCGAGCGAGCCGCCAGCGCCGGGGTGACCGAACGCGCGCGGATTCGGTCCCAGCGGCATGAATTCAGAAGTCAGCATCCAGCCGAGCCCGAAGCGCGTCTCGATCTGCAGACACGCGTCCGGACCGAAGGATTGCTCGACCAGCGCGTTGTCTAAGGTCTCCTGGCTGATCACGTGGATACCGTCGATCGCACCGCCGTTGGCCGCGCCGCCGTAGACCCGCGCCAGTGCTCGCGCGGTGGCGTGCCCGTTCGCTGCGGGAATCTCAGCTCCGCGCCAACCGCGGCTGGCGGTGATGTTCTCCTCGTCCGGACCAGCGAGCGGCGGATTCGAGAATGCCGCCGCGCCCACCGTGTCGGGACCGCCGAACAGGTCGATCAGGTCCGGCGCTTCGGGGTCCACCGGCGCATCCATCAGGGTTGAGATGCGGCCGTCGAACTCGGGACCCGTGCCGATATGGGCATCGAGTCCAAGCGGCGCCGCGAACTCTTCACGCCAGTAGCTGCCGATTGAGCGTCCGTCGATTCGCCGCACGACCTCACCCACGAGCCAGCCATAGGTCAGTGCGTGATAACCATGTTGTTCACCTGGCGTCCACCATGGCTCCTGCTCGGCCAGCGCTGCCGTCATGGTGTCCCAGTCAAACATGTCCTCCATCACCAACGGACGCCGAACCGCCGCCATCCCCGCTCGGTGACTGAGCAGCCAACGCACAGGAATCGACTCCTTGCCCGCCGCGGCAAACTCGGGCCAGTATTGAGCCACAGGCGCGTCGAAATCGAGTCGACCTTCCTCAGCCAGTCGGTGGGCGCAGAACGCCGCGAGTCCTTTCGTCGTCGAGAAGACATTGACCAGCGTGTTGCGATCCCACTCGCGCTCGCGCTCGGGCGTGTACCAGCCGCCCCAGAGGTCGACGACCGGCTCGCCGTGCAGATACACCGATACAGCCGCCCCGAGTTCGCCGTGCTCCGCAAAGTTGGTGGCAAACGCCTCGCGCACGGCGTCAAACTGTGGGTCGTTCCAACCGCTGATAGGGGTATCGGTCATGTCGCTGTCCTTGTTGAATGTGGGTTCGTTGGCAACGCTAACACGTCGACCAACAGGTAGCCTGTCCGCGACCAGCAAACTCAGAACCTAGAGCGGAGAGAACCACAGTGCCAAACATTCCGACCGAAGCCGAAGTGATGTCGATGATGGACTCGCTCTCCAACTGGGGGCGTTGGGGAGACGACGACCAGTTAGGCACGCTCAATCTGGTCACGCCCGAGGTTCGCAAGGCGGCTGCGGCGCTGGTCACGGAAGGCATCTCGATCTCCTGCGCCTGGGATATCGAGAACACCCACCAGCCTGACCACGCGATGGGGACGCCCCAGCGATTCATGGTCGCCACCGGCGAATCGGCAGCTGCCATTGCCGAAGCGGGCGTATCGCGTATGGGCGGCGCGCTGGAGTTCTTCGGACTCGTCTATCACGGTTACGCGATCACACATCTCGACGGTCTCTGCCACATCTTCTGGGATGGCAAGATGTACAACGGGCAGCCCGCCCATCTGGTGAACTCTGGCGGCGGCGCGACTCACCTGCCGATCACTGAGCTGCGCGACGGTATCGTCACGCGAGGCGTGCTGCTCGACGTTGCGGCTGCTAAAGGCGTCGCCTGGATGGAGCCGGGCGAGGGCGTCTTTCCTGAAGACCTCGAAGCTGCGGAGGAACGGCAGGGCGTCCGTGTGCGCGAAGGTGACGCGGTGCTGCTGCGGACCGGCTACGGCAAGCGTAAGCGTGAGGTTGGCCGTGAGGCGCTGCTCCAGACCGGCTTCCCTGGTTGGCATGTTGCCTGTTTGCCGTGGCTGCACGAGCGTGGCGCTGCAGTGATCGGCGCTGATACTGCGACCGATGTCAATCCGTCCGGGTACGAGACGCTGCGAATTCCGATCCACGCGGTCGGAATCGTGCATATGGGACTCTGGCTGATGGACAACATGCAGCTCGAGGATGTTGCGGCGGCCGCCAATCGCTTCGGTCGGCACGAGTTCCAGTTTGTGCTCAGCCCGCTCAGGATTATCGGCGGAACCGGGAGTCCTGCCAATCCGCTGGCGATTTTCTAAGGGGAAGCCACTCAGGTTCTTTTGAGTCACTCTCTCTGAGGAAAGCCCCCTCAGTCACTTCGTGACAGCTCCCCCAGAGGGGGAGCTTTGAGAGTGGGGAACTGTTGCTATGCGTTTGGCGTGATGTGGACTTTGATCGATTTTGAGCTTTTGTGCAGGGCCGCTTCGAATGCTTCGTTGACTTCGTCGAGACCATAGCGATGCGTGATCAGCGTTCTCGCCTCCTCGCCGCAACCGCTGAGTACTTCTAACGCCTGCTGGTAGTCGGGTGTCCGGCCGCCCGGCGCGGCGTAGGTGACCGCGCCGATCATCGTGATCTCGCGGCCCAGCAGAGTCAGTGGGTTGAAGCCGGCGTTATCGATCGCGAAGACGCCAAGCACGACCACGCGTCCCAATCGACGCACGACATCGACCGACTGGCGGATTGTGTCGGCATGACCGCCAACGCATTCGGCGACGACATCGATAGCGTCGTCGTTGGTCAGCTCCTTGAGTCGTTGCTGGCCGGCCTCGTCTTCACCGATCACCTCAGCTGCGCCGAGTCGGCGCGCTGCTTCCTGCTGGTGGGGGTGTCGCGCCAGCACGATCACATTCGCGCCTGCGGCCTGCGCCGCCAACTGCGCGGTGAGCCCGATGCTGCCGGCGCCGATGACGAGTACCGTCTCACCCTGTCCCAGCGTGATCATGTTGTATCCATGCACCGAGCACGCCAGTGGCTCAGCCAAGGCCGCGACCTCGCCATCGACATTTGCTGGCGCTTTGAACACGGCTGGCGCAGGCGCGAAGACATCCTGCGCGATGCCGCCGTCGACAGCGATGCCGATCAGCCCACCCGCGACCTGGCATTGGTTGTAATGACCGGAAATGCAGTGTCCGCAGTTGCCGCAGCGCAGCAGCGGCTCAACGCCAACGACATCACCTTCTGTGACGTGGTCAACGCCCGCGCCGACCGCTGAAACGA
Organism: Dehalococcoidia bacterium; assembly: GCA_007571275.1. Lineage (GTDB taxonomy): Bacteria > Chloroflexota > Dehalococcoidia > Bin125 > Bin125 > Bin125. The sequence continues at coordinate 9,235 of RKRS01000227.1, read as the reverse complement.
TGCCACCGATTTCGTGCCCCGGCGTCCGCATGGCGAATGGCTCGAAGTCGCCGCGATACCAGTGCAAATCCGAGCCACAGATGCCGGCATTGACGACCTGAACACGGACCTCGCCTTCGCCGGGCGCTCGTTGCGGATCGTCGTGGACACTGAGGGTTCGGTCTGCATTCCAGGCAGCGCGTCGCATCGTGGTCTCCAATCGCTGGCCGTCGCTGGATCTGGTAGTTGGCGCGGCCTGGTGCTGCGGAGCAAGGCTAACAGCCGAGCGACGCGGTTCGCTGTTAGGCTTGCGCAGTGCGTGTACTGGTGTTGCTCCTGTTCACTGCTGCGCTGAGCGTCTGGTCGCTGGGCTGTGCTGGTGATGATCCGACAGAGCAGGTGGACACAGCGCCAACTGCGGATGTCCAACAGACGCAAGCGGAGCAGGAAGAGGGGGCGGAACAGCAGGCGCAGGATGATCCGCAGGAACAGCGACAGACTCAGGTCGAGCCTCAAGCCGAAGCTGAAGTAGAGCAGGCTGAATCGACAACCGCTGTCGCTCAACCTGACCAATCTGATCAGTCGGCCACGACTCAGGCGGAGCAGGCGGACTCAGCAGCGGAAACACAACAATCGTCGCCGCCGCAAGCACCTGAGGCGCAGTCGGAGTCTCCATCGCCCATCAGTGTCACGCTGGGCGACGAGCGTACAGCGAAACTCCTGATCCCCTCCGGGATCGATCCGTCGCAACCGCTGCCGCTTGTTCTGTTGTTGCACGGTTATAGCAGCAACTCGTTCGAGGCCGACGCATACTTCCAGTTTTCGTCCTGGGTTGAAGAGGGGCAGTTTGGTTTGTTGCTTCCGAATGGCACGGTTGATGAGATCGGTAACCAATTCTGGAACGCAACCAACGAATGTTGCGACATCTTTGGCGCAGAGCCGGATGATGTGGGATATCTCACCGGTCTGATTGCCGAAGCAGGTGAGTACGCCAATGTTGCCGCGGTGTTCGCTGTTGGTCACTCCAACGGTGGCTTCATGGCCTATCGACTCGCCTGTGAAGCGGCGCCAGGTCTGCGCGCGATCGTCAGCCTCGCCGGCGCCGCCTTCCATGATCCGACCGACTGCCGTGTGCCAGAGCCGCTCTCCGTTCTACAGATTCACGGCGATCGCGATGCGATTGTGCTCTATCACGGTGGACGCTTACCGACCCATCCTGACCCGGATCGCGCGCCAATCCCCAGCGCGTCCGAGTCGGTGAAGCGCTGGGCGGCACGCGCCAACTGCTCTGACGATACCTTCGTTGTTCGCAGCCTGATCGACACCGATTCCTCCGTCGAAGGCGTCGAGACCGCTGTCCAGCAGATCAGCGCAGACTGCGTGAATGGTCTGGTCATGGAGCTCTGGACCATCCAGGGCGGCGGCCACATCCCGTGGGTCTGGAACACTGATTTCACCCCGTCCATTCTCGGCTGGCTGGCCGAGCGCTACGAAAGCGATACCGCGTCGGCGTCGTCGACGAACGAGGCCGTCATTGAGCGGACGCTCGGCCCAGACCGCTCGGCGACACTGCTCTATCCCTCATCGCTCGATGAGCCGGCGCCGCTGATCGTGAGCCTGCACGGGTATCAGGGTGAGGCTGAGGCGCACGACTGGTACTTTGGTCTGTCCGAACGGATTGCCGAGTACGGCTTCGCTCTGATTACACCGCAGGGAACTGCTGACTCGCGCGGGTACGCTTTCTGGAACGCGACGAACTCCTGCTGCGACTTCGACGGCAGCGGTGTCGATGACGTTGGCTGGATCAGTGGGTTGGTCGCCGAAGCCGCGTCGGTTGTCGATATCAGTGGCGTCTACGTGGTCGGATATTCAAACGGCGGCTTCATGTCCTACCGTCTGGCCTGTGATGGCCTGGAGCAGCTGGTGGCGATTGTCAGTCTGGCCGGGTCTTCGTTCGGCGATCCCGAGCGCTGCGCGGACGCGCCTCCTGTTTCCGTGCTGCAGATCCATGGCACTGCCGACTGGGACATCCCCTACGACGGGATCCTGGCCGATTACAGCCCGGACGAGGGAGGCTACCCCGGCGCAACCGAGATCGTCGAACGCTGGGCAGCGCGAGCCAGCTGCGATCTGGAACAGGTTGAGACACTGCCGTCCATCGATCTCGACATGAAGGTCATAGACGCTGAAACGACCCGAAAGCGATTCCGCAGTGGCTGCATCGATGGGATCACGATCGAGCTCTGGACGATGGCCGAGGTCTCGCACTACCCCCTGTTCCAGGACGACTGGCCCGATTGGCTCCTGCACTGGCTGCTCAACGAGTCGCGAGCGAACTAGCGAGCCATGCTTCGCAAGCTCAGCATCGTCGGTCTGGGCGTTCCGCCCATTGCGATCATCGCCGCCCTCGTGTACCTGTTGTTCTTTGGCGAATCAGAGCCAACGTTTCAGGACGCCACCCAGCAGCTGGCCTCCGACCACACGGTCTACGGACTCGATCTGGAAGACCGTCCCGCCGCCCTGGTCGCGCCATTTGGCGCCGATCCCGGCGAGTCCTTGCCGCTGGTGATCGCTCTGCATGGATATGGCTCGAACGTATGGGAGCACGCTCAGTACATGGGTCTGATTGAGCGGATCAACGTCGATCGCTTCCTGCTGCTGATGCCCAACGGTACGCGTGACAACGCAGGTAATCGCTTCTGGAACGCTACACAGTTCTGCTGTGACATCGACGAATCCAATGTCGGTGATGCCGCGTACATTCAGTCGCTATTGGCGGAAACTCAACAGATTGTGACTGTCGGCGCGGTCTACGCAGTTGGACACTCCAATGGCGGCTTCATGGCGTATCGACTGGCCTGCGACAACCTGCCCAGGCTGGCTGGCGTCGTGGTGTTAGCCGGCTCGACATTCGCCGATCAATCTCGCTGCGACAATGCCGGGCCTGTTTCCATCCTCCACATTCACGGAGACTCGGACGACCTGATTCCCTACGAAGGCGATGAGTATCCGGGCGCTTCCGAGACCATCATGCGCTGGGCGCAGCGATTCGGGTGCGATGTCGATGCCGCCGAGCGTCTGTCGAACCTCGATCTCGTCCCTGATCTACCCGCTGAGGAGACAGCGGCGCTGCGATATCGTCAGGGTTGCGCGGGCGACGTGGTGATCGAGCATTGGCGAATCATGAGTGGACAACATGAGCCTGAGTTCGATTCAGCAGCGATTGGCGCGCAGGTAGTTGGGTGGATGCTGATGCAGGAGTCGCAATGACCAAGCATGCGGTCGAGGCGCTTGAAGCATCGCCTCTTGGCCACCTCGAGAACGTAGCCGTCGCGATCTCGGATCAGCTACAACCGGTAGCTGTTTCAGAGCTGGCCAGCCTGATCGCTCGGCGGCTGAGATCGGTTGCGGTACCTGCATCGCAACAGACGTGGATTGTGGCGTCGTCGGGTGACGACGCATCGGCAGCCAGAACAGTAGCCGCGCTGTCGGACCACGCGGGCCAGGCGCGACTCATTGTCCACGATCCGCGAGCGCTGGACGATCTCATCTTCGAGCGACGGATCCCTGGTCAACGACGTGGAGGGATTTACCTGAACGCCGCCTGGCAGTCGGCGAGTGTGAGGATCGCCTGTGGTGAGCCGCTTGATCTCGTCGATGGGCTCTCGGCGTGGTTCAATCCTCCGGCTCGGTTGCGGGAAGCTGACTTGCACGCTGATCTGCTGCTACGCGCATAGCTACCGCCCGGCGGTCGTGAACGACCCTCACCAGTGCCTGAGGGATGAGCTGGTTGCTAGCCCCTGGGCAGACCCAGACCTCGCGTTGCGATGATGTTGCGCTGGATCTCCGAGGTGCCGCCCTCGATTGTGTTGGCGATCGAGCGAACGAACGCATACGAATGCCGACCGCGTCGCGGAGCGTCCTTGCCCTGCAGTTGTCCGTGCAGGCCGAGCACCTTGATCGCGGTGCTCTGGATGCGCTGGTTCAGCTCCATCGCGAACAGCTTGGCCATCGACGCCTCGTGGTTGGGAATCAGTCCCTGGTTCTGCATCGAGACGATGCGGTAGGAGATCATCCGCGCCGTCTGTGTCTCGATGTAGCGGTCGGTCAAGGCCAGCTGTGTCTCACGCTTGTCGACCGATGAGAGACCGCTGCCGCGATTCTGTTTGGCATACCGGATGATGTCCTCGACCGACTGCTGCATGCCGACAGCCGAACCGATGCTCGAGCGTTCGAAGTCGAGCGTCGTCACCGCGCCGTACCAGCCGCGGTTGACCTCGCCCAACACATTGCGCTGAGGAATACGCACGTCCTCGAAAAAGACCTCGTTGAACTCGTGCGTGCCGGCCATGTTGACCAACGGGCGGGTCGAAACGCCGGGCGAGTGCATGTCAAGCACGAAGTAGGTGATGCCCCTGTGCTTCGGCGCGTCAGGGTCGGTGCGCGCGAGCAGGATCATCCAGTCAGACTTGTGCGCGCCTGAGGTCCAGATCTTCTGTCCGTTGACGACGAAATCGTCACCGTCCTTCACGGCCCGCGTCTGCAGCGAGGCGAGGTCGGAGCCCGAGCCTGGCTCGGAATAACCCTGGCACCAGATCGTGTCGCCACTGAGGATCGGCGGCAGGTGCTCTTCCTGTTGCTCATCAGTGCCGATGGTGATGATCGTGGGGCCGGCCATCCCGATGGCGATGCCGCCTGGTCGCGGCGCGCGCGCCTCGGCCATCTCCTCGTTGAAGATGAACTGCTGCATCACCGAGAGACCCGCGCCGCCGTACTGCTTGGGCCAGGCGGGAGCGATCCAGCCGCGGTCAGCCAACTCCTTCTCCCATTCGCGCTGCGTTGGCGGGCGGTCGAACGGCTGGGCGCTTCGCGCCTCAGCGCGCATCTTGTCCCGACGTGGGAGAAACTCATCGCTGATAAACGAGCGCACCTCAGTACGGAATTGCGCCTCTTCGCTGTTGTCGTGGAAGTCAACCATCGTTCATCTCCGTCCAGGCCAGTTCCCTGCATCGTATCCCAACTGACAGCTAGGATTAGCGCATGGTTCGCAAACGAATGCTGGAAGAGGACGCACGACGCCTGCTCGGCGGCGCGCCAGTGCTGCTTGTCAGCACGAGCTGGCGCGCGGTGGGCAACGCCGCTCCGATCGCCTGGGCGATGCCGGTGTCGGTCAACCCACCGCTGATCGCCGTGGCCGTGCATCCATCTCGTCGCACGCACGACATGATCAAGTTCGGCGAAGAGTTCGCGATCAATATCCCTTCCCGGGTGTTGCTCAATCACACCCAATGGCTGGGGATGGTCTCGAACTCTGTCGGTGACAAACTGGAAGCGTCCCGAGTCCCAACCTTCAAAGGCAAGGAGATTGATTCACCTCTGCTCGAAGGTTGCATTGGCTGGATCGAGTGCACCCTGCACGACTTCTACACCATGGGAGACCACACCCTGTTCATCGGTAAGGTTGTTTCGGCGCAGGCCGATACTGACGGATTTGATTTCAACACGGGGATGTGGTCGCTGGCAGACGATGAGTACAAACCCCTGATGTATCTGGGTGGTCGTAGCTACAGCATTCTCGATGACCAGTTCGACGCGACGGTTGAGCAGCGTCCGGTCGAGCAGATGATGGAAGAAGGCATTGGCCGCGAACTCGAGGAGGCCGAAGCGGAGCGACGAATCAAGCGCGAGGAAGAGGCCGAGCGTCGCGAGGAAGAAGAGCGCCGCGGCGAGGTTGAGCCGGATACATCAAGCCTGCCACGTGAGCTCCCGGATGCCTGATGGCCGCAAGACCAGGTCGGATTCTCGAAGGAGACAATCTTCGCATCCTGGAATCTCTGCCGCCTGAGAGCGTTCAGCTCGTATATACCGACCCACCGTTCAACACCGGCAACACGCGTACGTACCAGCGCCTGCGCACAAAGCAGGATCCAGATGGCGACCGCACCGGGTTCGGCCGCCGACGCTCCCGTTCCCAAGAAGCGTTGTCGTGCACATTCGCCGACGCTATCTGCTGATCGGCAACAATCCGGGGGCGATCACCGTCATGTGTGATCGCTTGCCTAACGTGGAGGTTGTCAGATCGTGATGTTCGGCGCGCATTCCTTCATGAACAGGCTCATCGAGCGGGTGACCTGCTCGTGCGGAATGATCCCGCCGGCGTTGCACCAGGTGAGGAAGTGCCCGACGCCGTACCGTTCGGCGAGGGCCATCAGTTTGGTGGTCACTTCGTCGGGATTGCCAATCGCGCACATCAGCTCCAGCGCTTCCTCATAACTGGCGTTGCGATTGCGGGCGAGCAAGGGCGGCAGGTCATTCGGATCGCCGCCGCGGCGGGTCCAGCTGCGATAGCCGGTGTCGCTCACGACCTTCATGTAGCTCATCAGGCTGGCTTCGGCTTCGGCTTTTGCCGTTTCGGAGGATTCGTGCACGTGCACTGGCAGTAGCAGGCCGGCATCGGTGGCCGGGGCATCGGGTCGCGCTTCGTGATACATCGTGAAGCGACGGTCCAAATCTTCCGCGAACGCGGTGATCGGGCTTGCAAAGACGCGCCATTGTTCGTCGCAGGCGCGCACAAATGACTCGTCGCTGTTGGCCGCCATGCGCAGCGGCGGGCCGGGTCGCTGAATCGGTTTGGGCACGACCTGCACGTTGCGATAGCTGAAGTGCTCGCCTTCGAAGTTGACCGGTTCGTCCAACCAGGCCTGGCGAATCACGGTCAAGGATTCGTTGAAGCGGTTGGCTCGGTCGGCCATGTGGACATTGAAGCCGGAGAAATGCTCAGCGATGCTACCCCGCCCGATGCCATACTCGAGCCGTCCGCCGGAGATAATGTCAAGCGTCGCCGCGTCTTCGGCGGCGCGGATTGGGTCGACGAGCGGCAGCAGCGCGACGCCCGTACCTAGTCGGATGTTCTCGGTCTGGGCCGCGGCGGCGGCCATCGTCACGATCGGTGACGGCAAGACCGAGAATTCACGGACGAAGTGCATCTCGGCCAGCCAGGCGGCGTCCCAGCCAATCCGATCGCCGTGAACGATCTGGGCGATGGTGTCGTGGTAGCGCTGAGGAACATCCTGTCCGTCCGCCTGGGGCAGTTGGAAGAAGAGGCCGAATTCGGCACGCTCAGCAGTCATCAACGCTCTCCGCTCATCTCGCGCTGTCGTCGTGGCAGGCTAACCGACGATTTCACGGACATGTACGCGGACTTATACTAAGCGCCAAACCAGGCGCAGCTTGAGAGGGTCGGGCGATGACGACCGCAACATATACCTTGCAGGATTTTGTCAAGGAGGCTCAACGCGTCGCTGATCGCGGCGACTCGGCCGAGCAGCAGATCGCTAGCATCGCTGGGCCGCTGGAACGCATTATCCAGCGCCAGGACTGCCTGCTCGACTTGCCCGACAACGACGAGATGGATCCCGAGAAGGGATTCGTCATCCACCACGCCGACAACCTGACCGTGATGTGCGTGGTCTGGCAGCCCGACTCGGGCGCTCCGGTGCATAACCACAACGGTTGGGCGATGGAAGGTGTGATCTCGGGCGCTGAGTTCAACCGCAACTATCAACGTGTCGATGACGGACGCACGCCCTGGTACGCCGAGCTGGAAGAGCTGGAACCGACTCGCGTCCCGACTGGTACGACCACAGTGATCGCGGAGCCGCCGGCCGATATCCACGCCGTCGAAATTCGTGAGGGCAAAACGCTGGCGATCCACGTGTACGGGCTCGATCTGCTGCGGCAGTGGCGCTACCGATTCGATCTGGAGACTGGCGAGGTCGTCCCGTTTGCGATGCGTACTCGGCGACAGCTAGCCAGCGCTGCGCGTGACTAGAGCGTCAGAAGTATTGGACAGGTAGGAGGTTCGGTATGGGCAAGCTCGATGGACAGGTCGCGCTTATTTCTGGAGCGGCGCGCGGACAGGGCGAGGCGCAGGCAAGGCTGTTCGCTCGTGAAGGCGCAGCTGTCGCGCTCGGCGACGTGCTGGAGGACGACGGTAACCGCGTCGCCGAGAGCATCAACGACACCGGCGGCCAGGCGATGTTCCAACGGCTCGACGTGACTGAGGCGTCGAGCTGGACATCGATGGTTGGTGAAACGGTATCCCAGTTCGGACGACTGGACATCGTGATCAACAATGCCGGCATCGCACGCCTCAAGCGGATTGAGGATTCGTCGCTGCAGGAGTATCTGGAAGTGATTATGGTCAACCAGGTCGGCGTCTGGTTGGGTATGCAGGCCGCGATCCCGGCGCTCAAGGAGGCTGGCGGCGGTTGCATCATCAACACCTCGTCGACCGCTGGACTCGAGGGCTACAGCGGCCTGGGCGCCTATGTGTCGTCGAAGTTTGCCGTGCGCGGGATGACCAAGGTGGCCGCGATGGAGCTGGGACCATTCAACATTCGCGTCAACTCGGTCCATCCAGGACCGATCGACACGCCGATGATTCGCGACCCGGAGCTCTCGCGGCAGTCGCGCGGAGAGTTGTCTCTCACAAGCCCGATCCCGCGAGCGGGCCACGTCGACGAAGTGGCGAAGATGATGCTGTTCATCGCCGCCGACGCGACCTACAGCACGGGCGCAGAGTTTCTGATCGACGGCGGCGTCACGGCTGGCACGATGATTGCGCCAGGCACAGACTGAACCCGCTCGATCAGCGGTTGAATCCGGGAGGAATGACATGGGCAAGCTCGATGGACAAGTGGCGCTGATCTCCGGCGGCGCTCGAGGACAAGGTGAGGCGCAGGCGCGCCTCTTCGCGCGCGAGGGCGCGGCGATTGCGATCGGTGACCTGCGTGAGGAAGACGGCAACCGTGTCGCTGAGAGCATCAATGACACAGGCGGTCAGGCGATGTTCCACCGGCTCGACGTGTCCGATCAGTCGGACTGGGCTGAGATGGTCGACGCGGCGACCGAGCGGTTCGGTCATTTGAACATCGTGATCAACAACGCCGGCATCCTGAAGAATGCATCGATCGAAGAGACCACGGTTCAGGATTACCTGGAAACGATCCGGATCAACCAGGTCGGCGTCTGGCTGGGCATCCGCGCCGCGATCAAGCCGCTGCGCGAGGCTGGCGGCGGTTGCATCATCAATACGTCGTCAACAGCCGGGCTGGAGGGCTACCCCAACGCCAGCGCGTACGTGTCCTCGAAGTTTGCGGTGCGCGGTCTGACAAAGGTGGCGGCACTGGAGCTGGCGCCGTACAACATCCGCGTGAACTCGGTCCATCCGGGACCGATTGACACACTCATGACC
>RKRS01000110.1 GCA_007571275.1 Dehalococcoidia bacterium | reverse complement strand
GGGCTGGATCGCGAATCGGCCCGAACGCGATCGTCGACGACGCTGACATCGGAGAGCGGTGCGTGCTCGAGTCCTGCACGATCCGCAGTTCAACGCTGGGCAACCACGTCGAAGTCGGTCCTTACTCAACCATTCGTCCGGGCTGTGAGATTGGATCTCACGTCCACATCGGCACCCACGCAGAGCTGAAGCAGGCTCAGATAGGGGACGACGTTCAGATCGGACACTTCAGTTACCTCGGCGACGCCCAGGTTGGGCCGCGAACAAACATCGGCGCCGGCGCGATCACCTGCAACTTCGACGGTCGCTCGAAGCACCAGACGGTTATCGGTGAAGATGCGTTTATCGGCTGCGACACGATGCTGATCGCGCCGTTGCGGGTCGGACATCGAGCGACGACCGGCGCTGGCGCTGTCGTCAATCGCGACGTTCCTGACGACGGCAACGCGGTTGGACATCCAGCGCGGCTGGCCCCTTCGAGGCGCTCGCGGCGGACAGAGGAGCCGGCGCGTGAGTGACAGCGCAATCATCGCCCTGGTCATTCTGATCCTTGCGGTCACGCTGTTGACGCTTGAGGCCATTGCTGAGGCTGGCGTGATTTCGCTCTCGCGATCACGCGCGCGACTGCTTGCGAGCCGCCAGCCCGAAAACCGACGTGCCAATCGGCTGACCCAGATCACCGCTGACCGTGAGCGCGCGCTCGGCTCATTCGCCGTAGGCCGCACCGTCGCCGTGGCCAGCGGCTTCACCGCAATCTTCTACATCGTGATTCGTGAAACGGGATTCCAGTGGGAAACGATGGTGGTGACCGGCATCGTCTCGGCCATCGTCGCTGCATTGATTCACTCGGTGCCGCGACGCCTGGCGGCCACCTGGCCTGAAGGCTTTGCGATGAACTTCGTTCCCGCGATCGATCTGCTCGACGCCGTGTTCCTCTGGCCGGCCGCCCTGCTCGAGGCGCCAGCGCGACTGGTCACCGGGCTTGGCCGTCGCCACACTGAGGTTGCGCCCCAGCCGACCGACATTGAAGTGCTGATCGAGCAGGAGAACGAAACGATCGCCGAGGGCGAGCGAGAGATGATCCGCGGGATTATGACCATTGGCGATCGCATTGTGCGCGAGGCGATGACGCCTCGACCGGACATTGCCGCGTTGCGCTCGGACACTGAACTCACCGCGGCAGCGAACTTCCTGCTTGAGCACGGGTACTCGCGCGTCCCGATCTACCAGGACTCCATCGACAACATCACCGGCATCGTCTACGCCAAAGATCTGATGGCCGAGATTCTCAAAGATCGCAAGCGACCGATCTCGGAGATCGGACGCGAGCCGATCCTGGTGCCGGAGTCCAAGCTGATTGACGACCTGCTCCACGAGCTGCGCGGCTCGAGAGTGCATATGGCGATTGTGCTGGACGAGTACGGCGGCACGGCCGGATTGATCACGCTGGAGGACATTCTCGAAGAGATCGTCGGCGAAATTGCTGATGAATATGACCCCGCTGGCGCCGACGAGGAAGGCGCGCGGCTGGTTGACGGCGCGTTGATCCTGGACGGGCGCGCGCCGCTGGCGGCGCTGGAACAGATCGGTGGACATATCGAGGCGGCTGATTATGACACGGTCGCCGGTCTGGTCTTTGATCGCCTCGGGCGTATTCCTGAAGTCGGGGACGAAGTTCGTCTGGGCACACTTTCGGTGGCTGTCGAGCGCATGAACGGGCGTCGTGTGGTACAAATGCGCGCTACAGCCCGTGAAGCTGCTGCTGACAGCAGCGCCATCTCGCACTAATGTGAGCCTTCGTGCCACCTTCCTCCGAACCTTCAGCCAGTGACCTGCAATTTCGTGTGGCGTTCTCACACGTCACCGGTATTGGCCCGGCTCGTATGTCGGCGCTTGAGCGATTCTTCGGCGATCTCGAGGACGCCTGGCGCGCGGATCGCAGCTTCCTGCGTGAAGCTGGTCTGGATAATCGCACCATCGAAGAACTCGAGGCGTCACGAGCCGCCCTGGACCCGGCAGAGGCGTATGGTCGCATGCTCGGCAGCGGCATTGCCGCACTGACTCCGGACGACGAGCGCTATCCGCGTCGCCTGAAGGAAATCCCCGACCCGCCTCCGCTGATCTATCTCCGAGGCGATCTGCTCGACCGCGATGAATGGTCACTGGCAATCGTCGGCACTCGCCGACCAACGCCATATGGCAATCAGGTCACACGCACACTGACTGCCGAACTCGCCGCAACAGGATTGACCATCGTCTCGGGTCTCGCTCGCGGCGTGGACGGCATCGCACACGAGACCACACTCGAACACGGCGGTCGCACCATCGCTGTGGTCGCCAGCGGACTTGACCGTGTGTATCCGCCGGAACACAAACGCCTGGCGGCGAAGATCCTGGACAGTGGCGGCGCGATGCTCAGCGAGTATCCGCTGGGCAAGCGACCAGACGCCCGCTACTTCCCCCGCCGTAATCGCATCATCGCCGGGATCAGCCTGGGCACGCTGGTCACCGAGGCAGGCGAAAAATCAGGCACATGGCATACAGTCACTTCGGCGCTAGACCAGGGACGAGAGGTCTTCGCTGTTCCAGGTCCGATCACGTCCGAGCAATCGACCGGAGCGAATAACGTCATCAAACGTGGATTGGGTAAGCTCGTCACTTGCGCTCAGGATGTGCTTGATGAACTCAACCTGGGACCGATTGAGCGCCAGGCGGAATTGGTCGAGCAGTTGCCGGAGGATCCGATGGAAGCGCTCCTGCTTGAGCAGATTGGCAGCGAGCCGATCCACGTTGACGAGCTCTCGCGCCTGATCCAACAACCTGTCCACGAAACGGCCGCCGCCATGGCGACGCTGGAACTTAAAGGCCTGATTCAGCAAGTAGGACCAATGACATATGCCCGACGCTAGCAACGCCGGCTCAAGCGACAAAAAAACGCTGGTCATTGTCGAGTCCGGCGCCAAGGCAGACACGATCTCCAGGTTTCTGGATGATGAATATGTCGTCAGCGCCTGCTTCGGCCACGTGCGCGATCTCCCGCGCCGCGCCGCCGAACGTCCGGCAACCATCAAAGGCCAACCCTGGGCCGATCTGGCGGTCGATGTCGACCACGGCTTTCAGCCGTACTACATCGTGCCCAGCGAGTCGAAGAAGCACGTCACCCGGCTGCGCAAGGAACTCAAACAGGCAGACCGCGTCCTCCTGGCCACGGACGAGGATCGCGAAGGCGAATCGATCGGCTGGCATCTCGTCGAAGTGCTGAAACCCAAAGTGCCATACGAACGGATCGTCTTTCACGAGATCACGCCCACAGCGATCGATCGCGCGCTGGAATCGCCACGCGAGATTGACAAACATCTGGTGGAGGCGCAGGAATCTCGACGCATTCTCGACCGTCTGTATGGGTATTCGCTGAGCCCGGTGCTCTGGCGCAAACTTGGCCAAGGAACATCAGCCGGTCGCGTCCAGAGCGTCGCCCTACGCTTCCTGGTCGACCGCGAACGGGAACGGATGGCATTCGTCAGCGCCGAGTATTGGGGCGCGAGCGTCAACTTTGAGATCGACGACAGCCGACTCAGCGCTCGGCTCCTGTCGCTTGGCGGGGTTGAGCTTGCCAGTCAGACGTCGGATTTCGACCCGTCAACCGGTCAGCTTGCGGCCGATCACAAGCGTTGGGAAACCGAGGAGACGCTCGAAGGCTTGCGCCCGGCCATGACCAACGCCGCTTGGTCCGTCGCCAGGATCGCCAAGACGCAGGCTCGGATGCGTCCGGCGCCACCGTTTACGACTTCCACCATGCAGCAGGCGGCATCGAATCGGCTCGGGATGGGATCCGCCCGCGCCATGGCGGCCGCTCAGCGGCTCTACCAGGGCATCGACCTCGGCACGGAGCGAGTGGGACTGATCACCTACATGCGCACTGACTCGGTCACGCTCTCCGACCAGGCGTTGGGCCAGGCGGCTGATTACGTCAAGTCGACATACGGTGACCAGTACCACCAATTCCGGACGTACAAGACCCGTTCTCGGAACGCGCAGGAAGCTCACGAGGCGATTCGCCCAACCGATATCAACAGGACGCCAGCGTCGTTGCGCGACGTGCTGGACGGCGATGACTTCGCTCTCTACGACCTGATCTGGCGACGAACGCTCGCCTGCCAGATGGCGGACGCGCAAGTCGAACGGACCCGAATCGAGCTACAGGCCAACCTGCCCGAGCACCCTGAAGATGATCCGGCAGTGATGATCGCCAACGGGCAGGTGGTGCTCTTCTCCGGCTGGTATGAGGTATTGCCGCCACGCGGCGAGCGCCAGCAACTCCTGCCGGACGTCAGCGAAGGCGACTCCGCCCGATTACTCGAATTTGAACCTCGGCGAAGCGAGTCGCAACCGCCACCGCGATATACCGAGGCCTCGCTGGTCAAAAAGCTGGAGGAGGACGGACTGGGCAGACCGAGCACCTACGCAGCCATCATCAAGACCCTCACCGATCGCAATTACGTGACCCGCAGCGGACGCACGCTCATTCCTACATTCCTCGGGTTTGGCGTCACCGACCTGCTAACCGAACACTTTGCCGATCTCGTCAATGCGGAATTCACCGCGGACATGGAGAACAGCCTCGACCGGATCGCCCGTGGCGAGACACGGGGTGAGGAACACCTGCACGCCTTCTACTTCGGGGCCGACGGGGAGGAAGGGGGGCTGAAGCGTCGCGTTGCCGAAAAGATTGACACGATCTCGTTCTGGGCGCTCAATCTGGATAAAGACGGGCTCAGCCTCGACCGCCATGGCGACGACCACGTCGGGCCTGAGGACATCCAGGTGCGGATTCGCGGCGGTTCGTCATTCCTCCGACGCGGCGTCGGTGAGGATATGCGTACCGCTCCGCTACCGCCCGACCTGGCTCCTGCCGATCTGACGCTCGCGCAGGCAGATGAACTACTCGAAACGACGCTGCAATTGCCACGCAAACTGGGTCGTCACCCTGACTATGACGACGATGTCTGGCTGCTCAACGGTCGGTTCGGTCCCTTCGTCCAGCTGGGAGAAGTCGTTGGGCGGCCGAAACGCGGCCAACCAAAGCCGCGTCGAGCTTCAGTGCCCAAAGGCATGCCACTGCCGGACGTCAATCTGGAACACGCGATCGACTGGCTGCGCTGGCCCAAGGCGCTCGGCGCACACCCCGAGACCGGTGAGGAAGTCATGGCCCGTCCTGGTCGCTGGGGTCCGTACGTTCAGTGCGGCGCCGAACGCCGAAATCTCAAGGACGATGATGATCTCGAGACGATCGAACTCGACCGTGCGCTCGCACTACTGGCTGAACCCAGGGCAACCAGACGCAGCAGCGGCAACCGGCGGACCAATCGCCGCCGCTAAGCGCTTCGGCGCTGCCCTACAGTGAGCTCGTGACCGCCGCCGAACTCACTCGACCACACCAGCGCGCCCTCGATCGTTATCTCTCGAAACTCGAAAACGGGCGCGGCCTCTCTCGACATACGATTCGCAACTATCGCTCTGACCTTACGCATTTCCTACGCTGGATCGAGCGGTCAGATCACACACTCGATAGCCTGTCTCGATTCGACTACCGCCAGTATCTGTCCGATCTGCAAGTTGATGGGATCGCGGAAGCATCCATACGACGGCGGGCATCGACGATCAAGTCGTTCACGCGACATCTGACGCGAACAAGCGAGCTGGAGCGTGACCCGCTGATCCTGGCTGCGACTCCAACGGTCACTGCTCACTTGCCAATCGTCCTCAGCGAAGCCCAGATCGAGGCGCTGCTCTCTGCGCCCGACGTCGATACGCCCACAGGATTGCGAGATCGCGCGCTGCTGGAAGCGCTCTACGGCACCGGGATGCGCGTCTCCGAGCTCGTCGGCATTCATATCACCGACTATGACGCCGACCACAATGCCTTCATCGTGCGTGGCAAGGGCGATAAGGAACGCATGGCGCTGCTCGGTCACGCCGCGCGTCAATGGCTCCGCCGCTATCTGCGAGACGGACGCCCCGAGTTACTGTCCGAGCGCTCCAGCTCATGGCTGTGGCTCAATCGATTTGGCGGCCCGCTCTCCGCCCGCGCCGTCCAGCTGAGCGTGCAACGCTATGCCCGGCGTG
>RKRS01000124.1 GCA_007571275.1 Dehalococcoidia bacterium | reverse complement strand
TCTCACTTGGCTCCAGTGGCTCACGCTGGAGCAGCTCAACATCATTTCCGCGACTGAGGGTTCCCGCTACGCGCTGGTCGGCGGCGAATCGCTGGCGGCTAAAGCAACCATTCAGGCCCACCTGCGACGTCCGCCTCGGATCTATGCATGGTGGTTCGACTCCGTCCTCGAAGACAACGGATCCACTGTCTGGATGGACGTGTTCCGCAGGCGTTGGTCTGTGGATGCCGGGGTGCTACCGGCCCGCCCGAACCCGATTCCGAGCGAGTGGCGACGCATCCACCGCTCGCCTGGCCATCATGCGATCGGGCAAGAGCATATGAACGAATTCTGTTAGTATGAAGCGTAGAAGATCACTGCTGGAGCTATCGCTTGGTTACTGAACAAACCGCGCCGCAACAGCCCACACGTACCCTCGTCGAAGAGATGAGCTCGTCGTATCTCGACTATGCGATGAGCGTCATCATCTCTCGCGCCCTGCCCGATTCCCGTGACGGCCTCAAGCCGGTGCAGCGCCGCATTCTCTACGCAATGGACGATCTCGGCATGCGAGCCAACCAGCCGCATCGTAAATCTGCGCGAATCGTAGGCGAAGTACTTGGTAAGTATCATCCCCACTCAGATCAACCCGTATACGACGCCATGGTACGTATGGCGCAGAATTTTTCCCTGCGTCATCCACTGATTGATGGTCAGGGCAACTTTGGATCAATCGATAATGATCCGCCCGCCGCCATGCGATATACGGAAGCGCGTCTCTCACGTATCGCGGAAGAGCTGCTGGCCGATCTTGACAAAAATACCGTCGACTTCACGCCCAATTTTGACGAGTCGCTGAACGAGCCAACCGTATTACCTGGCCGCGCGCCCAACTTGCTGTTGAATGGCGCGACCGGTATCGCCGTCGCGATGGCCTGCGACATCCCGCCACACAATCTGTCGGAGCTCGCCGGGGCGGTCAAGGCGATCCTGGCCAACGAGCACGCCACGCTCGACGACGTCATGCAGCATATCCAGGGCCCCGACTTCCCGACGTCCGGCAGCATCTTCGCCGGCGAAGATCGCGAAGACCTGCGTCGTCTCTACGGAACCGGCCGCGGCGGAATTACCGTTCGCGCGCAGCAGCACCTGGAAGAGACCTCGAGCGGCAATCGGGTACAGATCGTATTCACCGAGATTCCCTATCAGACCAACAAGGTGCGAATCATCGAGCAGATCGCGGCCCAGGTCCGCGACAAGAAGATCGAGGGCATTCGCGATCTGCGTGACGAATCCGACCGTCACGGTATGCGGCTGGTCGTTGAGCTGACCCGTGATGGTCACGTGCAGACGATCCTGGCGCAGCTGTATAAGTCGACGGCGCTGCAGGTTCAGTACAGCGGTAACTTCGTGGCGTTGGTCGATAATCGCCCGCGCACCCTGACGCTCTTCCAGCTGCTGCGCGAATTCATCCGACACCGACGTGTGATCATCACGCGCCGAACCGAGTTTGATCTGGACAAGGCCCGCGACCGGCACCACATCGTCGAGGGTCTGCTCAAAGCCATCGACAACATTGACGCCATCATCGCGACAATCCGCGCGGCGGCGTCGGCCGAGGCCGCCCGCGACCGCCTCCAGGAAGCTCCCTTCGAGCTGTCGCAACGGCAGGCGCAGGCCGTGTTGGAGATGCAGCTGCGACGTCTCGCCCAGCTTGAGCGCAGCAAGCTCGAAGATGAATATCGAGACCTGACCGAGACCATCGAATATCTGGAGGGCTTGCTCGCCGACGAGAAACAGATTGACGGCCTGATCGCCGAGGACATGGATGAGCTGGTCGAAGCCTACGGCGAGAGCCGCAGGACGCGCATCATCTCCAGGTCAGTCGAGCTGTTTAGCGAGGCGGACCTGGTCCCGCACCAGTCTTCCGTCGTGACGCTGACGCGGCATGGCTACATCAAGCGACAGCCGGTCGACACGTTCCGCTCACAACGACGCGGCGGCAAAGGCGTCAAGGGCATCGAGCGGAAGAACGGCTCGACGTCAGTCGACGCGCCCCATCGACTGGTCGCCTGCGATACGCACGATCATCTGCTGCTATTCACTTCGCGCGGTCGCGTCTACGGTCTCCAGGCGCACGAGGTCGCAGCCCGTTCCCGCGAATGGCGCGGCCTACCAGTTCGCAATGTCGTTGATCTACAACTCGACGAGCAGGTGACCACGGTCATCCCGGTGGAATCCTTCGAGGATGATTACATCATTCTGGGGACCAGGCGCGGCTATGTGAAGAAGACGCGGCTCTCGCATTTCCAGAGAGTCCGCCGCAGTGGTCTGCTCGCGTTCAACCTCAGAGATGACGACGAGCTGGTCGAAGCCGCCTTCGCGCACGCTGGCGATGATGTCATCGTCACCGCGACGGACGGACGCACGGTCCGCTTCGCGGTTGACACCCTGCGCGAAGCCTCGCGAGTCAGCGGTGGCGTCCGAGGGATCAACCTCGACGGCGAATCGCTGATCGGCCTGCACACGGTTGAGGTCGACACGGAAATCCTGACCGTGACCGCCGGCGGCTTCGGCAAGCGCACCGCTGAGTCGGAATATCCCACCAAGGGTCGGGCAGGCAAGGGCATGATTGGCCACAAAGTCTCGGACGAGACCGGTCCCGTCGTTGGGATGGCGGTGGTGCGCGGTGATGAAGCGTTGGTCGTGATCTCGGCTGCGGGCAAGATCCTGCGCACCGAGGTCGGTCAGCTGCGCGTCTGTGGTCGCTCGACCAAAGGCGTGAAAGTGATGAACTCGGACGAAGGGATCGCCGCAATCGCGGTGGTCGATACGAACCGAGAATTCGGCCAGCGTCAGTAGCTGTCGACTCGCCACTTTCTGCGGAGCGCTCAGAAGCCCCTTCAGTCCCTACGGGACAGCTTCCCCCAGAGGGAGAAGCGAGAAAACCACTCGCCCATCCCTTTTCCTCGTTCCCATAGCTCCCCCAGTTGGGAGAGCTATTGCATACACGATTTATCGCTCCCCCTTTGGGGGAGCTGTCACGAAGTGACTGAGGGGGCTCCCCGACGCTCACTCCTGCAACCGCACGGCAAAGTCCGCAGGATCCAACTGCGCCAGCTGGATCACGCCTCTCACGTTCCAAACGTGCTGCGTTGCGTTGTAGTTGGTATTGACGAACCAGGAGTCGATTTGCCGATATGTATTGAACTGCTTGCCAGTCGGATTTCTGGGTTCCGTATTGATTAGGAACACTTTGTTGGACTTACCAATCTGAATCGGGAGGTTGTGATCGTTCAAGTACCCTTTGACCTTGAGCCACTTGACGATCTCAGCGGTCAAGTCCGACCACTTTGGCGTTTTGATGACCGTGCCGTCAGACAATCGAGTCGCATCAAGCTTGGAGCCGGGAACAGGCTGGAAATCTGACAGTTTGTGCCATGTTCCGTTGGGGGTGGGTGGCTTCGGCCAGGGCTCACGCGGATCAGTGCTTGGCTTGACGGAGCCTGTGTGCCCAATGACCGGCGCTGCTCCCGCCTGGATGTGTCCGCCAACGACGCTCGGACGCCACAGCGCCAATGCGTCCAGGCACGTCCGCGCTGCCGACGCGTTCAGGTCCAGCTCCATGACGAGCTTCTGTGGGAGCGCAACCGGCCGGAACGTCTCGTACAGCTCCCAACGTTGACCGTCGGTCACAGCAAAGTATGGGAACCCAAGCGCAGTGCAATAGCTCAGCGCCTGCATGGCCGCATCACGCAACTGAGTATTCAAACTCTTGGCTTCGATGATCACATGGGGCGATCCGTTGCGGAGCAGCGCGTAGTCTGCGAATCCCTTCTGGGCTCCCTTTGGCAAGGGATGCTCAACTCGCATCAGCCCCGGATCGCCCGTGTCCCAACCCAGACCGCGCAGGAGCGGATCGATCAGGGCGTATCTCGTCAGCGCTTCGCTCTTCTGTAGTGAGTCGGCATGTGCCTCGATGCGACCCTGCAACACCTCGACCAACCCGTGCAGCTCATCCAGAACCATGCCGCGATTATAATGCGGCGCCCAGTCGGGCGAATGCGAATTCCCTTTTCTCCCCCGCTCGGCGGGGGGAGATGCCGAAGGCAGAGGGGGCTTCCCAGCTCATGGTCAATGAGGTTCACCATTGACACGCTCCGCGTCCGTTACCATCTGATCGAACCAGACCCAGTGAGGACAACGCCATGAAATTCGGCATCTTCTACGAAATCTCCGTTCCCCGGCCGTGGGAGAACGACATCGAACACACCGTCTACCACCGCTGCCTTGAGCAGGTGCGGGTGGCCGACGAAGTTGGCTTCCACTCGGTCTGGGCGGTCGAGCACCACTTCCTGGAGGAGTATTCGCACTGCTCGGCGCCTGAGCTGTTCCTCACCGCCTGCGCGATGCAGACCAAACAGATTCGCGTTGGGCACGGGATCGTCGTCTGTGTGCCGCAATTCAACCATCCGATCCGCGCCGCCGAGCGCGCCGCCGTGCTGGATATCCTCTCGGACGGTCGGCTCGAGTTCGGCACCGGCCGCTCGGCCACCTGGACCGAGCTTGGCGGGATGGGCGCCAACCCGGACGAAACCAAAGAGACCTGGGACGAATACACCCGCACCATCCCGCAGATGTGGACCAATGAACGCTACGGCTACGAGGGTCGCGCTTTCAGTATGCCCACTCGCGCCGTGCTGCCCAAGCCCTATCAGAAGCCGCATCCGCCGATGTGGGTCGCCGTTTCCTCGCCAGGTACGGAGATCGACGCCGCCGAACGCGGCATGGGCTCGCTCGGCCTCACCTTTGGCGGCTTCGCCGAGCAGGAGCTGAAAGTCGAGGCCTACCGACGCCGTATCGCCGACTGTGAGCCGGCCGGCCTGTTCGTCAACGAGCGCGTCGCTACGGTCAACTTCCTCTACTGCCACCCCGACAACGAGGTCGGGATCAAGACTGGTAGCCGATTGACCGGTTCCTTTGGCTATCTCGCCGCGCAGCTGCTCCCGGTCCGTGAGGTGCACCCGACCCGCAGTTACCCGAATCCGGGCCTACTTGCTGCGAGCCGTCAGCAAGCCGCGCAAAACCCGGGCGAGGGCGCCTCAGCGCCCGAGGGCGTTTGCATCGGCAACCCCGACCGCTTGATCGAAGAGATCAAGAAGTGGGAGTCCTGCGGCGTCGATCAGATCAACTTCCTGCTCAACGCGCTGGAGACGATCCCGCAGGAGCAGGTGCTGGACAGCCTCCGACTCTTCGGAGAGGAAGTGATGCCACACTTCGCCGACGACCAGCCAGCTACGACATCCGAGTCGCAAGAGCTCGCCGCCGTCCACGCCGCCGGCGACTAGGACCACGTTCCGTTCAGCGACGGTCCCGACGCCAGAACGAAAGGCCGCAGATGCCAATCAATGGCAATGCCGACCCCAACCAACTGACTCAGTACGCGCCCACGATGGCGAACTTGGACACAGAAGCGCTGACGTTGCCAAACGCCAAGGTGCTGCAGGTCATCTACGAAATCGACGACGCAGTGATGGCCGAACTGCTGCCGCCGGCGCTTCATCCAACCATTCCGCCCACCATGCACGTGATCGGCATGCGCGCCGACGATGGGCCTCTGGGCGCGTTCACGATGGCCATCGTCCGTGTCGGCTGCCGCGCCGCCGTCCGACCGCGCGGTCTGCCAACCCGTGTCGTCTGCACCGCGGGCGAGGCGGCAACCGCATTGACCGAGCGCTGGGGATTTCCCATCACGGTTGGCGAGCCGATCCTGCGCGAGCGATACGACCGACAATCGATCGAAGTGACCGACGGCAATGTGTTGGTGCTCTCAGCCCAGCTGATCGATCCGGTCCCGATTGGCAACGGTGACCTGCTCTACACGGCCGGGATGCATCTCGCCCACGTCGAGCGCGACGGCGAAGTGCGACCGTGGTTGGTACAGGTCGATCCCGAGTTTGCCGTCAGCCGCGCTGATCGTGGGATCGCCCGGATCGATGCGTTTGACAGCGGTTTCTGGGATGCTCCCGACCTACGACCCGTCTATCCAATCGTGGCCAGCTACACGACAGCCAACATCACCCTGCCCAAAATTCGCTACATCTGCGACCCATTGCAGCCCGCGATCAGCGGCACCATCGCCCTGTAGCGCCGCAGCAAGCGGTCAAGAGACCATCACCTTGTAATGAACAGAGACCTCCCCCTCTGGGGGAGGTCTCTGTTCATTACAAGGTGATGGTC
>RKRS01000173.1 GCA_007571275.1 Dehalococcoidia bacterium | reverse complement strand
CTAGACGACGACCGAGCTGGCAGTCTGATCTATCCCGGTCGGCTGTGGCTGAGCAGTGGACATGACTGGAAAAAGGGTCGCGCGCCACTGTTGGGCGAACATAACGTGGAGGTGATTCACGGAGAGCTCGGCTATGAGCGTGAAGACCTCGTCCGCTTGCGTGAACTGGATGCGATCTGATGTTTGATCCCGGTCGTCCGTTGACTGGCGTGCGAGTGGCCGACCTGACGATGATCTGGGCCGGACCCTATGCCGCCAAGATTCTGGCCGACCAGGGCGCCGACGTGATCAAGATCGAGTCACCGCGCGCCTGGGACAACATCCGCACGTTGATTCCACCACCTGTCGCGCCCGGCGAGCACTGGTGGAACACCAACTTTTACTTCCACGAGTACAGCCGCAACAAGAAGTCGCTGTCGCTCGATCTGGCTTCGGCCGAGGGCAAGGCCGTTTTCGCCAAGCTCCTGACGCAGTGTGATGTCGTGATCGAGAACTACCGCACTGACGTGATGGACAACCTGGGTCTGACATACGAATGGTTGCGCGAGCAGCGGGAAGACATCATCGTCGTTGGCATGGCAGGCTTTGGCAAGACCGGCCCTGAGCAGGACGCGGTCGGCTATGGACCGATCATCGAGATGATGAGCGGCATGACTTCCACATCCGGGTATGGCGACGACGGCGTTCCATACAAAAGCGGCATATCGTACGGCGACCCAATCGCCGGCATCTGCGCGGCGGCTGCTGTTGCCAGCGCGCTGATCCAGCGTAAGCGCACCGGGCAGGGGCAGTACATCGACCTCGCGCAGCGCGAAGTGATGTCAACGCTGCTGGGCGAGTTCTACATGGACTGGTCGATGAACCAGCGATTGCCCGAGCATATGGGCACCGGGCATGACTGGATGGCGCCACACAATGTGTACCCCTGCGCGGGAGACGACGACTGGATCGCCATCTGCGTGCGAACGGACGCTGAGTGGGAAGGTCTGAAACGGGCCATAGGCTCCCCGGATTGGGCCGAGCGCACAGAGTTTTCGGACCAGATTTTGCGCTGGGAACACCGAGCAGAGCTCGATCAACGAGTCGGTGCCTGGACAGCAACGATGTCCAAGACTGACGTCTTCGCGGCGCTCCACGCCGAGCGAGTTCCCTCGTCACCGGTTTGGAAGATGCTTGAAGTGCTGCGTGACCCGCACCTGAAAGCGCGCGGGTTCTATGAGCCGCTGCGACACCCTGAGGTGGGTATCTGGTCTGTGCATGGTTGGCTCTGGCGATCTGCAGGGGCGGGGCCGTGCGTCCTCGCGCCGGCGCCTGGTTTTGGCGAACACAACGCAGAGATCCTGGGCGGCTTGCTGGGTCTGTCGGAAGACGAGCAGTTGGCACTGGAGGCTGCAGGGGTGACCGCTGCGCAACCCGAAGGTGTTCCGCCCGCTTCAGAGATGCCCGCTACGCCTTCGATGCTCTAACGACTTCCGCCTCGCTCAGCGCATCTGCGAAGCGCTGTACGTGGTCGGCAACGCTTTCTCCAACCGCCTGTGTCCAGGCCTCGGATTGCTCCAGTCGCTTGCCGATCTCGACCACATCGTCGTGCCAGTGCCATGACTTGCTGATCGGCGCCGGTAGCGCCAGGCGTAGCGGTCGATCATCCTGCGGTAGCCAAAAGTAGGCATACCAGCCGTGCCGTCGAATGATGCCGGCCTGCATCAGTAAGACGTGGGTAGCGCGATCGTCGGGCGATGGATATTCATCGTCGGGGGCGCAGCGGAGCAGGAAGTTGAAGATCGAGAACTGGCCGGCGCTGGTACCGGTTCTCAGCTTGCCGATGGCGCAGAGGCCATCGGCAATGGCCAGGAGCCGCGCCGTGTGATCGAGCGGCAGTCTGGCCTGCTCGAGAGAGGTGGGCGCTTCGCTATTGGCGGTGGAAGTCATCGAGGGTGGCGCGCAGTCCACGCTCCTTGAGCGATCTGTTCATTTCCAGCACCGGCTTCGTGAAGTGGGCGATCGCGTCGATTTCCACTCCGCCCATCAGCGCTTCGCGGAAGCCCTGCACTTCCTGAGTGCGATTGATGGCTCTCTTCTGGAGGACGAGGATTTCTTTGGGCGTCCTGGCGACGAGCTCTACATAATCATCGACGTACTGGTCGAGTTCGCCAGACGGTAGCGCGCGATTAAACAGACCGATCTGCGCCGCTTCCCTGCCCGAGATCATGCTGCCGACCGGGAAGAAAAACTCCTTGGCGCGTTTGGCTCCGACCTGCCAGGCCCAGAAGGAGGCGACGAATCCGGCTCCGAGCGGCAGCTGAGGAGCTCCGACACGGGCGTCTTCGGCGGCGAACGTAATGTCGCAAATCATCGCCAGCTGGGTGCCGCCGGCGAGACAGTGTCCATGCACCTTGGCGACGACCGGTAGCCGCAAATCCCAAATGCGCAGCCAGTTACGATTCAGCTCCTCGAGACCGTCCCGATCTCGGGAGATTGCCGAAGCCTGTTCCGCAGCGACGCCCGAGCCGCCGACGAGATCGTACCCGGCGCTGAATGCGCGTCCGGCGCCTGAGATCAGGGCGACATGAATGGAGTCGTCTCGCTCAGCTTCGACGAGCGCCTCGACCAGCTCACGCTGCAGCTGCCGAGAGATCGCGTTGAGCTTCTCGGGGCGGTTGAGGGTGATCCGCGCCACCCGACCGACGCGGTCGATGGCGATGGTTTCAGGCATTGCAGCGCCTCCTGTCTGTCCTCAGCGCGCAGTGGATAGAGTAACTCCTTGGGAAAATTTATGCATATGCGTTCTACTATGAGTAACGTGGGTCGTGAATGAGCTGGCCGACGCGTGTCCCTTGCTGACGTCGAGCAGCGAGGGCGAAACTGAGGCTTGGCATTGGGATGCAGTATTGCATCCATGTGTTTGCGCCTAGACTGCGCTTGGAGTTCTTCATGACAACCAAACGAACGTCGGCGGCAGACCGCGGTGGCGAAGCAATGGACCTACTACTGAACGTCGTGCTGTTTCGTGGGATGCCGCGTCCAATGCTGCGGGAGCTGGCTGCGAAACTGCGTCCCGTCCGATATCGGGCGCATACCGACATTTTTCATGAAGGAGATGAAGGAGCGACGCTCTACATCGTGCTCAACGGCGCGGTCAAAATCTTCATTCCGTCGCTCGATGGCCGGGAGGTTGTCCTGGCCGTCCATCGCAAGTACGACCTGCTTGGCGAGATGTCCCTGCTGGACGATCATCCCCGTTCGGCCTCGGCGACAACGATTGAGGATACCGAGGCGGTCAGTCTGAGTCGGCACGACTTTCTGTCCGTGCTCGACCGACATCCTGAAGCGCAGCGGGCGATCATCGATGTGTTGGTCGCGCGACTGCGGGCGACCAATCAGTCCATCCAGGACGCCTATCTGCTCGATGTGCCCGGCCGTCTGGCGCGTCGGTTGTTGACCATCGCCGAAGAGCACGGCGAGGAAACCGACGAGGGCGTCGACATCGGCCTGCGCGTATCGCAGCAGGAGCTGGCAAACATGATCGGCGCCTCACGGGTCGCTGTGAACAAGCAGCTGCAGCAATGGCGTAAGCAGGGCATTGTTGACGTCAATCGACAGCGCGTGACGATTCTCAACACCGTGGCTCTACAGCGGGAGTATTCGTTGTCTCCCTAGTACGCTGTGTAGGATTGCTGCATCTCATGAGCAATCACGAAAGCGTGAAGGGTGATTGATGACTGAGCCGCTCAGTGACTCACAACTGGCTGAACTACGGGCGTGGCCGTCACCGGCGATCGCCAATGCGATTGAGACGTTCGATGTCAGAAGTCGGGCGACCGGCTTCATGACCCCTGATATTGTCTGCCGCTTCCCGGACATGGACCCGATCGTGGGTTATGCGGCAACCTGCAAGATTCGCGCCTCGATTCCGCCGGGCGATGACCCGCAGACAAAGGCCGCGCCGGACTGGTGGGCGCACATCGAGTCACTGCCGAAGCCGCGGATCATCGTGATCCAGGACCTGGATCAGCCGCCGATCGGCTCGTTCTGGGGCGAAGTTAACGGCAATATCCACAAGGCGCTTGGCGCGATTGGCCTGATCACCGATGGCGGTGTGCGTGACCTCGATGAGGTAGAGGAGATCGGGTTCCAATTCCTGTCCAAGGAAATTCTGGTCTCCCACGCATATGTGCACATCGTCGAGATCGGGCAGCCAGTCACGGTTGGCGGGGTTACGGTTCACCCTGGCGACTTGCTCCATGCCGACAAGCATGGGGTGTGTGAGATTCCCCGTGACATCGCGCCAGAGGTGGCGGCGGCGGCGCAAGCGGTTGAGGATCGCGAGCGCGTGATTATCAACTACGCCAAGTCTGACGGCTTTTCGCGGCAGGGGCTCTTGAATGTGATGCAAGGTCGGGCGCCGTACGCCGACGAGGAGTAATCCCTCGACTTCAGGCGACTCGGACCAGGCGACGACAGGCGACAGGCCTCAGGCGTATCTGCGCCGACGTGAGGCGGGGATGTTCGCCCCGTTCGCCTCACGCGACTTCCGCGTCCTCTGGCTGGCGATCTTCCTGCGCTCGGGCGCGCTCTGGCTGGATCAGGTTGCCCGTCCAGTCCTGATCGCGGAGCTGACAGGTTCGGCTCTGTTGCTTGGAGCGGTCCTTGCGGCTCGAATGGCCCCCAATCTTGTTCTGGGTCTGTTCGCTGGCGCGGTTGTCGACCGCTATCCGCGGCGCGTGGTCTTGGTCATGTCGCAGATTGGCAACGTCGTGGCTTCGGCTGCGTTGTTTCTGCTGTTGCTCTTCGATCTGGTCGAAGCCTGGCACGTGATTGCGCTGGCGGCGGCGGCGGGCCTGAACATCGCCTTCTTCCAACCCGCGCGACAGGCCATTCTGCCATCGATGGTCCCGCAGGCAGCCTTGCGACCGGCTGTGGCGCTTTCGCAAACTGCGAACACCGTGATGCGAATCGGCGGCGCGCTGCTCGCCGGGTTGTTGCTCGAGTTTGCTGATTTCATCTGGATTTACGGCGCCATGACTGGCATCTACGTCGGAGCGGCGACGTGCACCGCCTTGATTCGGACGAGGGGCGCTGCGGGAGTCAGCGAGAGTCGGGCTGGAGGCTCGCTGGCGCGCCAGACGATGGCCGGCGTGCGTTGGGCAATGGAGACGCGCTGGCCACTGGCGGTGCTGGCCATTTCAGTTGTGATGTTCATCTTCCTCGTGCCGTACCAGGGGGTGTTTGTTCCACTGATGGTGATCGATGTACTGGGTGAGCAAGCGTCGTGGGTTGGTTACCTGATTGCGATCGGCGGCGCGGGCGCTGCGGCTGGATCGCTTGCGCTGGCCGGGTTGCGCTCGATTCCAACGCCGGGTCGGTTGATGGCCAGCCTGTTGATCGGCGCGGGATTGGGCCTGGCGGCGATGTCGGGCGCCCCGCATCTGGCAGTCGTGGCGGTCTGTGTGTTCGTCGCGGCCGCCTGCTCCACGAACGTGATGTCGCTGGCGAATCTGACGTTGCTGGCCCAGACCAGCGAAGGGATGGCTGGCCGCGCACTGAGCCTGATGAATATCGCGCGCGGCATGATCCTGGTCGGGGCGCTCGTCACAGGAGGCCTTGCTGACTTGCTCGGAGCCCGCACCGGTCTCCTGACCATGGGCGTCTGCCTGACGGTCTGCGCGGCGCTGATGTTAGCGACTCCGTTGGCGCGAGGTGTGTCCGAGGATGAGTCTTCCGTAACCAAATCGTCCGGACGCGGCGTCGGATCAGCGGCTGACTAAGACCACGACATGATGCCTACACGTTGGGTCTGAACGCCGAGCTGAGCGCTAGCCGCAGCCGAGATAGGCCGGTTGGCTCGGCCAGGACCCCACCGTTGCGTTCAGGGTGAGCTGATTGATCCCACGTTGCACGGTGATGGTGATCTCCTCACCAGGCGAGGTGGAAGACAGAATGTCGGACAGTGTGTCGAAGGAATCGAGAGATTCGCCGTTGACTGCCAGCAGCTGATCGCCGACGCGGAGGTTAGCGTCATCCGCGGCCGAGTCACAGGCAACCGCGCTGATCTCCAGCGTGCCGTTAGCCAAATCCAGTCTGACGCCGAGATGACCTCGTTCGGCGTCCTCACCAGCGAGCATGGTCGGTAGGGCGAGCAGCAATGCATCGACGCTGACCGCAAAACCGATGCCTCCCGTGCCACCCGTCTCAACCTGTGTCGGAATGCCAACGAGGCGACCATATCCGTCGATCAG
This sequence comes from Dehalococcoidia bacterium, assembly GCA_007571275.1. Classification (GTDB taxonomy): domain Bacteria; phylum Chloroflexota; class Dehalococcoidia; order Bin125; family Bin125; genus Bin125. The sequence goes on along the minus strand of RKRS01000173.1, from coordinate 1 downwards.
C
>RKRS01000193.1 GCA_007571275.1 Dehalococcoidia bacterium | reverse complement strand
GTCGCGCTGGGCCGGACCGGCCATCCGCACCGACTGGGGAACGTCGGCACCGATGCCCAGCATTCCAACTACCGGGGTCGGCGGGACGGGGCCGTCGTCGGACTCGTGGTAGGGGCTGGCGTTACCAGAGACAACGGGCGTGCCGAAGGCGCGACAGGCGTCGGCCATCCCACGGATCGACTCACTGAGCTGATAGTAGATCGGTGGCCGTTCAGGGTTGGCGAAGTTGAGGCAGTCGGTCACGGCGGTCGGTCGAGCGCCGCTGCAAGCGATATTACGCGCCGCCTCGGCGACGGCGCGGGCAGCGCCGTTGTACGGATCGATTTCGACGGCCCGACCAGGACCGTCGGTGCAGACGGCGAGTCCCTGCTTCAGACCACGAATCCGCAGCACCGCAGCGTCGGCGCCCGGCGCAACCACCGTGTTCGTGCCGACCATGTGATCGTACTGTCGGTAGACCCAACGCTTGGACGCGATGTTGGGCGAAGCGAGCAGGCGCAGCAGCGCGTCGTTGGCCTGTGACGGTTTGAGATCGGGCAACGACGATGGCTGCCATTGCGCCCGTGAGATCGCGTCAGGATCGCGCTCGGCGTACGGCGTGTAGGCAGGCGGATTGGTCATCACTGAGACTGGCGCAGCGGCTACCTCATCGTCGCCGTCCAAGACTCTGGCGATGCCGTCATCGGTGACTTCACCAATCACCTCAGCGTGGAGGTCCCAGTGCTCGAACCAGGCCTGGACATCGGCGATATATTCTGGTTTGACCGCCGCAATCATCCGCTCCTGCGACTCAGACAGCATCACCTCGTACGGTGTCATGCCCGATTCTCGGCGAGGCACACGCTGCGTCTGGATGCGGATACCGGCGTTGGCGCGTTCGGCCATCTCGACCGTCGATGAGGTGATCCCCGCCGCGCCGCAGTCCTGCAAACCTTCCAGCCAGTCACGATGCTCACGGACCAGGCCGACGCACGCATCCATCAGTGACTTTTCGAGGAACGGATTGCCGACCTGGACGGCGGGGCGACGCTCGGCCGAGGATTCGTCAAGCTCGACTGAGGCAAAGGTGGCGCCGTGCAGTCCGTCACGGCCGGTGTCGGCGCCGACGATCATCAGCTGCGTACCGGGCCGGCCGGCCGTGGCCGAGATCAGCGATCCGCGCGGCGCGATCCCCAGACACATCGCGTTGACCAGCGGATTACCGCTGTATGACTCACCGACCACCAGCTCACCGCCGACAGTGGGGATACCCAGACAGTTGCCATAGCCGCCAATCCCGGCGACGACACCCGTACAGAGGCGTCGGTTGCGGCGATCTTCCAGCGGTCCAAACCGCAATGAGTCCAACAATGCGATCGGTTGAGCGCCCATGGCGAAAATGTCACGCACGATCCCGCCGACGCCGGTGGCTGCGCCCTCATATGGCTCGATAGCGGAGGGATGATTATGTGATTCAATCTTCATCACGGCGACCCAGCCGTCACCGATATCGATTGCTCCGGCGTTCTCCTCGCCGAGATTGGTCAGGATGCGCTCGTCCTCGGTTGGGAAATGGTGAAACAGGGGGCGCGAATGCTTGTAGCCGCAGTGTTCGCTCCAGAGCGCGCCGATCATGCCCAACTCAACATCCGACGGCGCTCGGCCCAGCATCTCGCAGGCCAACTGATATTCGTCTCGGCTCAGTGCGATCTGGGCAAGAACGTCGTCATCAACCACAGCGGGTGGCGCGTCAGCTGGTGGCGGAAACGTCGCCATGTCAGCCCCAATGCTCAATGATCGACCGCCAGACATAGTTGCCATCGGTACCGCCGAGCAATGCGTCCGAAGCCCGCTCCGGGTGGGGCATCATGCCCAGTACGTTGCCCATCGGACTCATGATCCCGGCGATATCACGCAGTGAGCCATTGGGGTTCTCGCCGGCGTAGCGAAACAGCACGCGGCCGGCGTCCTCAAGTTCGTCGAGCACCGCTGGCGACGCGAAGTATTGACCCTCTCCGTGCGAGATCGGCAACTGCACGATCTGTCCGGCCGCACAGGCATTGGTGAAGCCGGTGTCCGAACGCTCGACGGTCAGCGCCTGCGGTTGACAACGAAATTGCAGCGACGCGTTACGGAGCAGGACGCCAGGCAGCAGGCCGGCCTCACAGAGAATCTGGAAGCCATTGCAGGATCCGAAGATCGGTTTGCCAGTCGCGGCAAACTGCTCCAGGGCTGACATCACTGGAGAAAACCGTGCGATCGCGCCGCAGCGCAGATGGTCGCCATAGGAGAATCCACCTGGCAAAATCACGCCGTCATAGTCGTCAAGCGATGACTCACGATGCCAGACGCGCTCGGCTGTCTGGCCCAGGTCTTCCAGCGCATAGACGCAATCCCAGTCGCTCCAGGTGCCGGGGAAGACGAGCACAGCGAATCGCATGAGCCGATGCTATCGGTCGCGTCGCTTACAGCCAGTAGCGGTTGACCTAGAGGATGCTTACGACCCCGAATTGGTCTGCGCTCCCTCGCGCGGGGCGGGCTGCAGCTCTGCCTCAGCGGCGGGGGGATACTCAATCCGCTGATGATGTACCCCAACCAGTGTTTGCTTGATGCTGGCTGAGATTTGGCGCAACTCGCTCAGGGTCAGATCGCAGTAATCCAGCTGTCGTTCACGCAATCGCTCATCGAACACGCTGTCGACCAGCATCCCGATTCGGTCAGCGTCGCGCTCGCCGCTGGCGCGCACGATCGCCTCGCAGCTGTCGGCCAGCATCACGATCGCCGTCTCCCGAGATTGAGGCGGTGGTCCTGGGTAGGTGTAATCACGAGGATCGACACGTGGATCCGACATCGCCGCTTTGCGATAGAAGAACGCCACGCGACGCGAACCGTGGTGCTCGAGAATGAAGTCCCGTATGCGGGGCGGTAATCGATCACGTCGGGCCAGGCTGTCACCACCCGTGACATGTTCAATGATCAGCCGAGCGCTCTCGCCTGGCTCCAGGCTGTCATGTGGATTGGGTCCATCCTGGTTCTCAATGAACATCGTGGGACGATTGAGCTTGCCGATGTCGTGATAGTACGCGCCAACGCGCACCAGCAGCGGATCGGCGCCGATCTGCGCGGCGGCCCGCTCGGACATTGTGGCCACCAGCAGGGAATGATGGAATGTCCCCGGCGCTTCTTCCTGTAAGCGGCGGAGGAGTGGGCGCTGCAGCTGCGCGAGTTCCAGCAGGCGCATTGGCGTCGTGATGCCGAAGAGCGCCCCCAATAGCGAAAACGCGCCGATCGTCATCACGGCGACCAGCGCCGCGGTGACCAGGGCGGCCAGCGCCAGCCAGCCGAGTTGATCGGTGACGCGTTGCGGATCGAACAGCCAGACCGCTGCTCCCGCGAGGAAGCCGCTGAGCCCGGCGGCGATGCCTGAGAGGCCGTATTGGGCGAGCGCCTGAGCGCGCGTCGCGGCGAGCACGCCTCCGAGTGAACTGGCGAGGAAGAACGCCAGCGGTCGCAGCGCCGACGCGCCCGACGGCGCCGAGGCGTAGTCGGGCAGGACGATTGCCGCCAGGCCGGCCAGTACGGAGATCAACACGCCCGTCGTGATGCCCAACCCGGTGCTCAACAGCGCCGCGACCAATATCGGCCCGGCGGCCAGGGGAACCATCAGATCGAGCGATTCGCCAACACTGTCCGGCAAGGCGAACTCAAACCAGGCTCTCGCCGCAGCGACTGAAAAGAGCACCAGGACCGCAAGCAGGAGAATTCGTCGGTCACTTGCCGCCTCGGCAGGCCGCCAGACCATCAGGTAGAGGGCAAAGACCCCCGCGGCGCTAATCGCGACGATCACCATGGCGCCGAGCGACTCAAGCTGGATGCTCGCGGAACGGGGTGTCAGCTGAGCCAGCGCCTCACCAGCGAAGTCATCCACCATTGCGCCACGGGCGATGATCAATTCACCCTCAGCAACCGTCCGCGAAACTCCAGCGACCACCTGCGCCGCGCGATCTCGCGCCTGCTCTGTGAGATTCGGAGATTCAATCATTGTGGGACGCAGATACGCGCCGACCAACGAAGCGATCAGTGTGGTTTCGGTCAGTGACCGTGTGGCGTCCACGCGGTCGTGCAGGGTCAGTCGAACTGAATCAAGCTCCGCGTCGTAGAGCTGACCCTCGAGTAAGCCATCAAGGATGCCCAGAGACTCACGCTGAACGATCTCGAATCCTGAATCGGACACAGCGATCAGAGCGGTCTCATCGCGCGCCGACAGCTTCGAGCCCGGGATGCGCGGCGACGCAGATGCCGCGGTTTGAGCTGACGTTTCGGTCGATTCTGTTTGAGCTTCACCTTGCTCTTGCTCAGCGTTCAGCGACGCATTGCGCGCCTGCCGCTCAAGCCCGACCGCTTCGAGATACAGGCGAAGCGCTTCCAACTGCGCCGGTCGAACATCCGCGTTGAACTCGAACTGGGTATCGACCTCAGCGCGAGCGGCCTCCTGAGCCTCGGCCGTCAACGAGGCGCTGACGAACGTGACCGACTCAGAGGCGACAACATCGCGCTCCGCAACGGTTCCCACCGTGGGAAATTGCTCGGCCGGCTGAAACGGAGTCAGGACCAGGACAATGCCGATCGCCAACGCCACCCCGAATACGCCAACACGCAACGGAGTGAAATAGGTCTGTTGGCTCATCAGAGGATCATTGGGGCGTGGTCAGACCAGATACAGGCAGCGTGAGGAACGACATCACGCGTCCCGTCTTCCAAGCATACAGATATCGTTACGTCACCTAGCAGGCTGGTCAGCGGCCGGAATCATCAACCAGATTCCGCCATCGCTTCCAATAGCTCGCTGACGGCGGCATTGACCAGTGAACCATCGGCCTGACCGCGAAGCTCGCGCATCAACATCCCCATCACCTTGCCGCGATCACCAGGGCCGGCTGCGCCTGTCTGCTCAATGACCGCGCGAGCACGCGCTGTGATTTCGTCTCGCGAGAGTTGTTGAGGTAGATATTGCTCAATGATCGCGATTTCGACCCGCTCGTTATCGGCCAGGTCGTCACGACCGCCCTTCTCGAACTGCTCAATTGACTCGCGCCGCTGTTTCACCTGACGCTGCAGGATCGCCAAGATGTCAGACTCACCGAGTTCGGCGCCGCGCTTGTCGATCTCAGCGTTCTTGATCGCGGCTTCCAGCATCCTGATCGTGTTACGACGCGGGACATCTCTGGCCCGCATCGCATCACGAAGATCGGAGCGCAGCTGGTCACGAACGTCAGTCATGGTCTGACATCATCTCATCGCGCCCGACATCGCCGCCGCAGCGCAGAACTGAGGAACTGGTAACGCAAACCCGCGTTAGTCGGCTGAGGGCAGCACCTTCGGCTGCATCAGCTCCATCTCGCGCTCGTCGACCTTGAGGTCGCACTCGCCCGGCTTGATGCAAAGCACTTCAATGCCCGATTCCTCATCGCGGTATCGCTTGCCCAGTTGGACTGCCATCTTACCTACTCCCTCACTCGCTCAGTGGTGCCTTCCTGGTCGACCGCCGAATCTCTGGCCTGGCGCATCAGTCGCGCATGATTTGCGACGACCCGGCGCCTATGGAATTCAGAGGTTACTTCTTCTCTTCGAGCGGTGTGTCGCCACACTTGAGCTCTGCGTCGCCGCCGCGCGTCACGATAAACTCCGCGCCGCAGCTCGGACAGAAGTAACGCTTACCGGTCTGTGCTGCTGCCATCCTGATCTCTTTCCTGACCCCGCCCGTCGGCAGCGGGGATGCTCTGAACGCTGAACGGACATATCAGTCAGCGTACCAATGACAAATGATGCAATCCGCAGGCGTCTGCGACCGCTCACGCAACCTATGACGATCCACGATGGGCGCTCAACCAGTCACCGAGCTCCGCGGAAACCTGACCACACGTGTTCGATGTGACCTGAGTCGCTGGCGTGGGTACGGGCAGGCCGGCTGCGAACCGTTCCTCAGCCGTCCTCACGTTCTGCTCAGCGGTCCGATAATCCGACGCGATCTTGAGCCAGGCTCGGTTCATCGCGACTTCCTGCTCCACACCTGAGGCGACGGCGAAGGTCTCGCGAGCCGTGCTGATCGCTGCGGAATCGTCGGATGTGCGAATCGTGATGGCGGCCAACACCAGCCTGGTGTAGTCGCGCTCATAGACGGTCAGGGCATCCTGGGCTTCTTGCAGACCCTCGCCCGATTCCTCAGCGGCCGCAACCGCTTCACGTAGCTGGACCAGTTGAGCGTCCGCCGCCTCGCTACGCGAAACGGCGCCCTGGGCAGCCTCAATGTCGGCGAACCAGCCAGAGGCTTCCAACGTGGCTTCTGCGGTTTTGAGAGCGATATGGAGGTTTTCGATCGAGACCTCGTCCTCGTGGATCGCGTGCTCGACCGCCTTCTCCCAGGCGTTGCCGGCATTGGTGGTGATCAAAGTCACGAGGTTGTCGATCTTGAAGCCGTCAAGCGACCCGCCCTGATCGATGCTCCATGGCGGCATCGGGGTTCCATTGCGACCACAGGTAATCGTGTAGCGGTACTCGTTCTGGAGCGCCTCCAGCTGGCCCTGATTGTCGGTCAGGAACGCATAGGTGTTGTTCGGGGTGTTGAGGGCAGGTCCGACCAGCGCCGAGTTGGATTCCGTACCACGACCATCGTTGCCGTGGCACTCGCGGCAGTTGCGAGCGAAGGTGAAGGCGGCGCGTTCCGCGTCCTTGGTCAGGATCTCCGAGCGAGCCTCGGTCCGGCGCCCATTGTCGAACCAGGTGTAGGCGCCCAGCGAGGCCACCGCCAACACCAACAGGATCACCATGGCGAGAATTTGCTTCTCGGTGTTCTGTCCGCTCATCGCCCTCTGTCCCCTATGTCCCTTGCCTGATTGCTCGGCAAGCGGTTGGCTGGCCGGTTAGCCATACGAGGTGGTGCGGCGAGGGTTGTCCTGTCCGCCCTTGGTGATTTTTCCGGTGTCAACCGTCAGCGAGCCATCGTTGTTGACCGTGATCTCCATCGTGTCCATCGGACGCGGAGCCGGGCCGAACACGCGAATGCCACTGCGTGTGTAAGTCGAACCGTGACAGGGGCAACGGAACCAGCCAGTCACTCCCTCGAAGGGGAAGCCGGGACGCCAGGGAATCGTGCAGCCCAGATGGGGACACTTCCACCACAGCGCCAGCAGACCTTCGTCGCCCTCTTCTCCGAACCCGGCGTGTGTGCCCTCACCAGCCCGGAGGTGTGTGATATAGAACTTGCCGATCTGCACTGGAGATGGATCAGCGCCAACATCCGGAACCGTGCCCGCCGCGACCGCGATCTTGCCACCGAATCCGGTGACCCCGCGGGGCCAGAAGTTGGACAGGAACGCGCCCAGCCCACCAGTCAGGCCAAAGGTGAAGAAGCCCCAGAACGAAACCCGCAACAGCTGTCGGCGGGTGACTTGACCCTGTCGCGCGCGGCGACGTTGGGCGCGGGTGACCATCGCGCGGGCGCCGTCGCCTGCCTGCACGACGCCCGGTCGCGACTCGGAGCGGAGATGCGGGGCGCGTTGCGGTCGCGAGCCGCCGGACGGCTCCGCTGGCGCCGGCACGCGTCGTTGCCGCCCGCCTTCTCCTGTTGGTTGTGTATTGCCGTTGGCCACTGGTTACTCCTCCAGCACCACGATGTCCCAGGGCGGCTTCAAGTCCTGACCCTGGCCACGGAAGGCTGTGCCAACGATGGTCGTCGTCAGGTACACGCCGATGAACGCTGAGAAGATGAGCAGTGCGATGTCACGCCGCGTGTGGATCCAACCGAGCATCTTGCAGAACAGCACGAACAACACCGGCAGACCGACCATCGTCGCGACCGGTATCAGCTGCTGCGAAAGGAATGAGGGGAAATTCAGGTTGAGTAACCATGGATCGGTTGTGGTACCAGGTATGCCGAGCGGGATTGCCCGCCAGTCATCGAACATGGTGAAGCCGCCGATCGTAAACCCGAGCGACTCCCAGGGGATACCGGTATCAAAGCCTCGCAGGTTACGGAACCAGTCCAGGCCGCCCGGCCAGGTGAAGTCGCTGTTGAGGCCGAGACCGCGGATGATGTTCTCGGTCCAGACCACGTGCAGCGATCCGTCCCAGATAATCAGCAGACTGGTGACCATCGTCGCCGCGGTAAAGCCGAACACGGTCAGTCGCCCGGCGAACTTGGTCCCAAACCAGATGCCTTGCCCCTCCTGATCGCGGTCCCAATAGGGAATCGCGGCAAGCAGCACCAGCGCAATGGTCGGAACGATCACGCCAGCCCAGGCGGGCTCCATGTGCAACAACAGTTCCTGCAGGTTGAGGAAGTACCACGGCGCCTTGGACGGGTTCGGGGTCGTATCCGGATCGGCGCGGTTGAGCAATGGCGCATTGACCATCGCCGAGAGCACCATCAACGCGATCGAGAAGATCAGGGCGGAGATGAACTCGATGAAGACGAGGTCCGGCCAGACCAGGACCTCCGCCTCGCGCTCGCGGCGCGGGCGTGTACGGATTGCGGCAGCGGCGCGGCTGACCATCGAAACGTCCTCCCGCTACAGCGGCCGTGCGAGACCGCCGTCGCGGCGAACTCGCCAGAAATGCACAGCCATGAAGATCGAGATCACCAGCGGCAATCCAATCACGTGCAGTGTGTAGAACCGGATCAAGGCATTCGGCCCGACCGAGAACCCACCAAGCAGGAGGAACTTTGACTCGTCGCCCAGTACCGGGGCGGAGCCAACCATCGTCGTGCCCACCGTGATCGCCCAGAACGCGAGCTGGTCCCAGGGCAGCAGGTAACCGGTGAACGAGAGCAGCAGCGTGAGGATGAAGAGCACCACGCCGACGACCCAGTTGAACTCGCGTGGCGGCTTGTAGGCGCCCGTGTAGAACACGCGCATCATGTGCAGCAGCACGAGGATGATCATCGCGTGCGCCATCCAGCGGTGCATGTTGCGCAGCAGCTGGCCGAAGCGGACGTTCGACTCCAGCACCTGAATGTCCTGATACGCGCGCTCGATCGAGGGCACGTAATAGAACATGAGCAACACCCCGGTCACGGTCAGGCCGAGGAACATGAAGAAGGACAGGCCGCCGAGACAGTAGGTGTGGGTGATCTTGACGTGCGTGCGGTGGATGCGCGTGGGATGGAGGTGGAGGAAGACGTTGGTCGCCACCGCCAGCATCTGATTGCGCGGCGTGTTTGGGTAGCCGGTCCGGAAGATCGACTGCCAGACGTAGTTCTTGAAGATCAGGTCGTAGATCAGGTCGTTGAACGACTTGCGCGGCGCGCGCTCGAGATTGGCCATGGCGACTACCGCTCCCACCAACGTCCAAGGATCACGAGAGCGCCGAAGCAGAAGAGCATCGTCAAGCCCACGAGCGGCAGCTCCATGATCTCCGAACGGAACGGGATCGTCACGAGGGCGGCTGTCAGCAGGTCCACCAGCTACCTCTTCCCACGATTATCCTCCGCGTCCCATCGGGGCGCGCTCAGAAAATGTAAGCCCGCACGGAATTGTGGTCAAGATCAGGGGCGGCATCAGGGCGCATTCCACTGTGCTTCAGACCTCCACTCGACCGAGTCCGTCGCTGCATATTATTGCAACTCGACCTGATTCAGACGACCCCTGCGCGCATATCTGGCCGATCTTCATGGCTCCCTCAACCGACGCCAACACCAAACCGGCATCGGCTGCCGAGACGACGAACGCGATCCCCACTCCCATGTTGAAGACCCGGTACATCTCCACCGTCGAGACTTCACCGCGTTCCCGAATCAACTCGAAGATCGGCGGCGCGGTCCAATCCGACAAATCCAGCTCGGCGCGGACGCCGTCCGGCAGTACACGCTCGAGGTTACCGGCGATGCCTCCGCCGGTGATGTGGGCAATCCCCTTCACCTGGCGTAATACGCCGCGCAACGACGGCCAGTACGAACGGTGCGGTCGCAGCAGCGCGTCGGCCAGTGTTTCGCCCAGCCCTGGTTCGTACGTTTCCAGCCGAGCTCTTCGCTCATCCCAACGCCCGTCTTCCGGCCTCAGGCGGAAGACGGCGCGCGCCAACGAATAACCGTTGGTGTGTAGCCCATTGCTCGCCAACCCGAGCACGACGTCATCCGGTTCAATGCCAGCGCCAGTGATCTCTTGCCCGCGTTCGAGCACGCCAATGATTGTGCCTGCCAGGTCGAAGTGTCCCGACGGATACAGATCCGGCATGTCGGCCGTCTCGCCGCCGAGCAGTGCAATCCCACTCTCGCGGCAGGCCGACGCGACACCCGAGACAACAGCGACCTTGTCGTCTTCCGACAGCTCGTTCGCGGCCAGGTAGTCGAGAAAGAACAGCGGCGCGGCGCCAGCGCAGAGGATGTCGTTGATGCAGTGATTAACCAGGTCCCGCCCGACGCCCTCCAGGCGGCCCGCCAGGCTGGCCAACATCACTTTGGTGCCGACGCCATCGGTCGAAGCGGCCAGCACCGGGTGTTGGTATCCGGATAGCTCGAACAGACCGCTGAACGCGCCAACGTCACCCAGTTGCTCGGGGCGGGTCGCAGATTGCGCCAGATCGCGATAGCGAGGAATCAGTCGGTCATTGGCCCCGATATCGACGCCAACCTCCGCATAAGCGGAAGTGGACTGCGCCAGTCGATTGCTCTGCCTGGTCTGGGGCATCGCTCAGCGATGCTCCGGAGCTAACGCCACCATGGTTTCGTCCGAGCGCCCGTGGCGTCTGGGAGCGGCGCCGTTTCCGTTGCTTCCGTTGCGAAGGCGATGCGTGGTCTGCGTGACAACGGGCGCGGTCACCAGCGGCGCGCTGAGCGTGTCAACCTCAAAATCCGTTTGCACGGAGACAGGATAATCGCCGGTGAAGCAGGCCAGACAGGTGGGCTTGCCCAATGACAATGCCCGCTGCAATCCGGCAATGCTCAGATACCCGAGCGAATCCGCGCCCAGATGCTCACGGATCTGCTCCACCGAGTGACGCGCCGCGATCAGCTCCTGGCGGGTCGCCATGTCGACGCCGAAGTGACAGGGATGATGAATCGGCGGCGCGGCGACGCGCATATGGATTTCCGCCGCGCCGGCTTCTCGTAGCAGTTTCACAATTCGCGGCGTCGTCGTGCCGCGAACGATCGTGTCGTCAACGACCACGACGCGACGTCCAGCCAGGACCGAAGGCATCGGGTTGTATTTCAGATGCGCGCCAAGGTCGCGCAGGCGTTGGTCGGGAGAGATGAAGGTGCGCCCCACGTAGCGATTCTTGACCAGGCCCTCGGAGTAGGGAATGCCCGACTCGAAGGAATAGCCAATCGCGTGCGCCGTCGCTGAGTCTGGCACGCCGATCACGACATCAGCGTCCACCGGATGCTCGCGCGCCAGTTCCACGCCCAACTGGGAGCGCGATTGCCAGGCGGCCTGCCCGTCGAGGATCGAGTCAGGGCGGGCAAAGTAAATATGCTCAAACACGCAGCCGGCCGGCTGCGCTGGCTCGACAGCCTGGAACGAACGAATACCGCGCTCGTCGATCGTGACCAGCTCGCCTGGTCGCACCTCGCGCAGCAGGGTCGCGCCCAGCTGATCCAACGCACAGGTCTCGGAGGCGACCACGTAACGTCCGCCGACCTGTCCGATGCACAACGGTCGCACGCCGTAGGGATCACGCGCGGCCATCAGCCGATCCGGCGTGAGCAAGACCAGTGAATAGGCTACCTCGATGTGACGCATGAGCGCGCTGAATCGCGCTTCCCAGACCGCGTCGGCGTCCACGTCATCTTCACCAAAGAGCAGCAGATACTTGGCCAGTACCTCGGTGTCGGTTGAGGTCTCAAAGGTTGCGCCCGCCTCGGTCAGCTCGACCCGTACCTGGGCGGCATTGACAACGTTGCCGTTGTGGGCGATCGCGATCTGATTGCCGCTCAGTGGGTCGTCGAGCAGGATCGGCTGGGCGTTACGAAATCGGCTCGCGCCGGTCGTCGAGTATCGCGTATGTCCGATCGCTGCGATGCCCTGCAGTTCCGCAGCGCTCTCCTCATCAAAGACCTGCGCGACCAGCCCCATCCCGGTCTTGACCGACAGTCGTCGTCCGTCGGTCGTACAGATGCCGGCGCTCTCCTGTCCCCGATGTTGCAGCGTGTGGATGCCGTAGAACGTCTCAACCGCCACGTCTACTTCGGGCGCCCAGATGCCGAAGACGCCGCAAGCCTCGCGAGGGCGGTCGTCAATCTCGTGTATGGGGATCGTGGGCTGCGGATGCTCTGCTTCGGGGTCGGCAATCGGCTGATGCACGCGCTGGCCTCGCGTTAGTCGATTCCGTGGTGTGTCTGCACGTTAACGCACATGATCCATGCGCGCCAGACCCCGATGTTCAACCATCAGGCACCGGTCCTCCACGGCGTGTAATCCAGCTGCTCGAGCTTGCCTGAGCCCTTCATGATTGACGATCCCCAGCTGCAACCAGACCGAGCGCACGCCTGCCGACCGCGCCGCAATCGCGTCGGCGATGGGGCGATCCGTGTCTACCGAGCGACGAAAAACGTTGACGGTGTCGATGGTCACTTCAGGCAGCGCTGCCTGAGCCTCGCTCAGCGATGCATAGACGGTCTCGCCGAGAATTTCCGCTCCCGCCGCGGCGGGATTGATGGGAATGATTCGGTAGCCATGTCGCTGCATGTAGGCGGAGACGCGGTGTGAATCACGCTCCGGTTTGGGCGAGAGCCCGATCACGGCAATGGTCGACATCTCAGCCAATGACGCGACGACATCGGCGTCGATTTGTTCCTGCCAGTATTGCTCGTTGTCAGGCATGCGCATCTCCTACCAGATCGGCCCGCGAATCGGCGCTTCCGTCAAGGCGGCAAACGCCTCCGCGACTTCGAATATCTGCTGTAGACCCTCTTCCTCATGTTGTCGGGGGGCCGAGACGCTGCCAAGCACATGGCGGGTCCCGCTCTTCTTGACCAGTACCAGCTGCCACTGCGCGATCTCTTCGGCCGGGATCGCGCCGCCAGCCCGAGCGATCTCGCGTCCCTCGTCTTCGACCAGCAGCTCACGAATCTTCCAGAAGGGAATCAGCTCGTTCGTCCCGATCCCGAGTCCCAGGAAACGCTGCTTCATCGACACGTTCTGTCCGCCGAGGTCGGCGACGATGTTTGCGCCCATCAGCGCATAGACCAGTGAAATCCCCGAGAGCGGCAACAACACCACCGCGAACAACAACAGAATCCCCAACAGCCAAAATGGCAGGGCATCGACCGAGGTCGCCAACAGGGCCAGCAGGCCAGCGGTCAGCAGCACGCCAAACAGGGGCACCACGACCGCCGATCGCGGCGGGCCGATTTCAATCCGCTGCGCTGAGATGTTGACGACGCGGCGATGCAGAAACAGCGTGCGGGCGGCCAATGGCTCGGCAACAGCTTCGGGACGTTCAAGCGCGCGTTCTTCGACCTCGCTGAGGACATCATCCAATTTGGCCAGCGGGGTTGAGTCGGTTGATTCAGTCGTCACAACCCAAGACTATCAACGGGATATGCTCGCCACATGGCCCCAATGGATCGCACCCGACTGACTGGCCTGGCGCTGATGCTCGCCGCTGCCTGCCAGACGCTCTGGTTCCTGCTCGGCGTCCGACGTCGTAGCTATGCAGCGGTCGCGGTTCCCGCCGCCGTGATCACCCTGACCGCCGCCGTGCTGCTTTTCTGGGTGGGTTGGACGACCTACGAACTGGAAGACGATCTCGAGGGTCTCAACTTCGCCCCGGAGCCGCTCGACGATATCTAGCCGTCGTTGATCTCGATATCTCGCTCGTCCGCCCAGCCTGGCCCCTCAATCTGCCTGACGTCATCCTGAGCGACGGTCGTCAACCACTCCCCGACCAGCGAGCCATCAGGCAGCGTCAGCCCCGCGGCCAGGTCCGCCAGCGGGCGCAGGACGAATCCACGCCGGGTCATGTACGGATGCGGCGCCGAGAGGCGCGGTTCGTCGATGATCTCGGTTCCATAGAGCAGGATGTCGATATCGATGGCGCGCGGACCCCAGCGTTGCTCACGAACCCGTCCCAGATCATGCTCAATCGCCTGCATGGCGTCCAGCAATTGCAGCGGCGGCAACGAAGTTCGACCGCGCACGACCGCGTTGAGAAACGCGGGCTGGTCAGTCACCCCCCAGGCGGCTGATTCGTACAGCGCCGACACGCGAACGTCATCGATCACCTGACGAATCTCGGTCACCGCCGAGCGCAGCATCTGACGCCGATCACCCAGGTTCCCGCCGATGCCCAGAAACACGTTGGTCATTGCCGCACGATATCGTCGGCCATGCGCACGACGCGGGACATCTCGGCGACGTCGTGCACACGAACGAGGTCAGCGCCATTGGCCACGGCGAGAGCCGTCACCGCCGCCGATCCCTCCAGCCGCTGCGCAACACCCCAACCAAACTGCGCGCCGGTCATTCGCTTGCGCGACATGCCGACCAGGATGGGCCGCCCCAATGCTCGTAGCTCTGACAACCGTCTGAGAATCTCGGCATTCTCCGCCAATGTCCAACCAAACCCGAAGCCAGGATCGAAGATCAGCCGTTGTTCATCGACTCCGGCCTGTCGGGCGATGCGCATGGACTCGCGAAATCCATCCAGCACGGCGGCAATCGGATCGCTGGCCGTCGGCCGAGCTCGCTGATTGTGCATGGCAATGACCCAGACAGCGCGCGACGCGGCCGCATCGGCAAGCGCCGGATCGCCTCTGAGTCCCTGCACATCGTTGAGCACGCTCGCGCCGGCGTCGAAGGCCGCTCGCGCGACCGCAGGCTTCGTCGTATCAACCGACAGCACTGTTTCCGGTAACCGTGCAGCCACCCGCTCGATCACCGGCGCGACGCGGTCAAGCTCGACCGCTTCTGCAACGGGTTGGAATCCAGGCCGCGTTGACTCGCCACCGACATCAATCACGTCGGCGCCGTCGCGAGCCATCTGCTCCGCCCGCTTGACGGCAGCGTCGATGTCTATCAGGCCATCGCCCGAGAACGAGTCGGGCGTCACATTGAGGACACCGACGATGAGCGTGCGAGCGCCCCAGCGAACGCAGTCCAGCTCCACTACAGCAAGGTCTCACGCACGCGTGGACGACCATCCACCTCGATCATCTCCAGACGCCGACGGTCAGACTCGAGATCCGCGACGACCAGATCAATCTCGGCCGCCTTGACCGTATCTGGCTCGTCGCCATCATCGATCCGCCAGGCCCGTACTGATGGCGGCTCCGTCGCAAGCGAGATCAACACCCAGTAGGGCCACTCGGTCGCGCCCTTGTGCAGCCGCGCGATGTTGAGATCGGTGGGCGAGGGTCGCGCCTCGGAGGCAACGTGCGAGTGGTAGATGACCAGCAGATCGCCGTCGGCGTCGTCGATGGCGTTGTACAGATGCAGCAGTTGCTGAGCGGGAATGTTGAACCGCCAGGGCGAAGCCTGGTCATTGGTCGCCCGCCACAACGTCAATGAGCCATCCGCGGCCCGGCCGACCACGCCACAGCACTCATTCGGCAGATCCTCGCGTGAGTGCGCAACCATCTCATCGATCAGCGTTTGCGATAGTTCCAGCGTCATGATCCCGCCGCTCCCCAGAAAGTCCGCTCGGTCTGTGGATGCGCGACCTCTGCGCCCCAGACGTTCCAGCCCGGCGCCGCCTGGTCACGAGCGAATAGCTCGATCTTGCGCTGCTCGGGAAACATCGCCTCAATCCTACGGCGCACCTCAATTGGCTTGCGCGAATGCTCCGCGCGCGGCTCCGAGACCAGCTGACGCACATTACGCGCGCCGCGTGGCATCGGAATTTTGCCGCGTTTGAAGACCAGGCAGAGCTCGCATTGCGACATCGTGTAGAAGCCCGGGTTGACGCGCTGCTTGTCCCAGACAAACGCGACCGTCGCCCAGGCGAATCCCCATGTCTTGCCCAGCGCAATCGCCTGATCCAGATGAGGGGACGTCGCCCACATGAACAACAGCGAATCGGCCGCCGCAATCCCCGCCACATCCAGCCGTTTCAGATCGTCGAGCTTGACCGTGGGATAGTGTCGAACCGCGCCGCCCGAGTCTCCGCTACCGGGACCGGCATGCTGTAGCTGCCCCTTGTAATCCCAGGGCGGATCGGCATAAATGATGCCGAATCGTTGGTCGACCGGAGGCTGGGGCAGGGGCGGAAACTCGACAGCCACGATTACGACTCAGGCGCCCACTCACGCAACTGGCCGTCGTCGTGGCAGGCGCCTGGCTGGAGCGTCATCTGCAGATAGGGACGACTGACGCTCGGCGCAACAAGATGCTCGAGCCAGTGCGACCGTTCGGACTCCGGAATCAACGAACCGATGTCGCCGAAGCGCAGATGGATCATTGTGTCGTCCTCGACGATGCCGAAGTCGATCACCGCCTTGCCGGGCTGCATCAGGCGACCGACGGTATCGGTGCGCAGGATCTTCGCTCCGCCCTCGATGTATCGACTGAGCACGGAAGCGGAGAAATGAATCGGCAGCGCTGACGCGTCGCCCGAGCTGACAGCCCGAGCGACGGTGCGCTTCCAGACGAGGTTGCTCGGCACGAAGGGAGCCCCCTTCAGCCCCTACGGGGCAGCTTCCCCCAAAGGGCAAGCGTCCGTTTGACTACGCCGACGGATTGTCGATCGGCACGCCGACGACCGAGCCGTACTCCGTCCAGGAGCCGTCGTAGTTGGTCGTGTTGTCGATGCCCAGCAGGTAGCGCAGCGCGAACCAGCTGTGCGAGGATCGCTCGCCAATGCGGCAGTACGCGATCACGGGTTGATCGCCGCTGATGCCCTTGGACTGATAGATCTCGCTGAGCTCGTCGGCCGACTTGTAAGCGCCGTCCTCAGCCACGGCAGTGACCCAGGGGATGTTCGAAGCGCCGGGCACGTGACCCTTGCGCTGCGCGGTTTCGGGCAGACCTGGCGGAGCCATGATCACGCCGTTAAACTCGTCCGGCGAGCGCACGTCAACCAGCTGTCCGCCAGCCTCGACGTGGGCCAATACATCAGTCAGGCGAGCTCTCTGGGTTTCGTCGCGCTCAGCGACGGAGATACTGCCGGCTGATGGCGAGGGCGCGTCGGTGATCATCGCGCGACCTTCGGCCTCCCACTTGGCGCGACCGCCGTTCATCAACGCCGTGTTGGTCACCCCGTATAGCTCCAGCATCCACAGCGCATAGGCGGCGAACCAGTTGTTGTTGTCGCCGAAGAGCACGATCTGTGAATCATCATTCGCGCCCGCGCCCTGCAGCAGCGCGGTCACGGCTTCGCGCGAGGCCACATCGCGCGAGACCTGATCCTGCAGCTGCGAGGTCCAGTTCCAGGCCACGGCGCCGGGCGGATGTCCCTCGTCGTAGGCCGACGTATCGACGTCAACCTCAATCAGGACCACGTCGGGGTTATCAAGGTTGTCAGCGACCCAGTCGGTCGAGACCAGTTTCTCGGGGTGCGCGTACTCAGCCATCTCAGATTCCTCTCATCGAGACTGTTGTCGTTCATGGCGCGGTCGTGTCGCCGAGTTGGCGATCACCACCAAATCTTGCCTTCGATCTCCTCGTCGCCGGCGATGTCCTCGTAATCACGGTTCCACAAACCGGTCGACAGATACTTCCAACCCCCATCGGCGAGCAGGACGACGATGTTGCCGGATTCCAGCCGCTCGGCTGCGCGCTGCGCAGCCCGAATCGCCGCGCCGCAGGAAATGCCAGCAAAGACGCCTTCCTCTTCGAGCAGCCGCTTGACCACCGTGAACGAGGTACGCGAATCGACCATGATCCGCGCATCCAACACCGATTCATCCAGCACCGGTGGGATGTAGCCCTCTTCCAGCGAACGCAGACCCTGTACCAGATCGCCGGGATGTGGCGCGGCGGCGACGATCTTGATCTCTGGATTCTGTTCCTTGAGATAGCGCCCGACGCCGGTCAGGGTACCGCCTGTGCCCAGTCCCGCGACAAAATGCGTGATCTCGGGACAGTCGCGCAGAATTTCGGGGCCAGTCGTCTCGTAGTGAGCGCCGGGATTGGCGGCGTTCTCATACTGCATCGGCATGAATACGGACGGATCCGCTTCATACATTTCCTTGGCCATCCGCACCGCCCCGTTCGAGCCGGTCTCGCCCGGCGACAGGACGACTTCAGCGCCGAAGAACGACAGCAGGTCGCGCCGCTCGACCGAGACTGACTCGGGCATCACGCAGCGCACCGGATGACCGGTCAGGCGGCCGATCAGCGCAATCGCCAGCCCGGTATTGCCTGAGGTCGGTTCGAGGATCGTCTGGCCGGGCTGCAGCGAGCCGTCAGCGTGGGCCGCGTCGATCATCGCCTTGGCGATTCGGTCCTTGACCGAACCGGTCGGATTCTGACCTTCCAGCTTGACCCAGATCGCGACCTCCGGGTTCGGCGACATCCGCTGCAGGCGGACCAGCGGGGTATCGCCGATCGTGTCCAGCAGCGACTGATAGCGGGTCGGCGCCGCGGTCACCATTAGTGAGCGCCTCCGGCGAGCGCGGGCAGAATGGCGAGCACGTCGCCGTCAGCAAGCGACGTCTCCATGCCATCGAGGAAGCGGATGTCCTCGTCGTTCAGGTAGATGTTGACGAAGCGGCGCAGCTCGCCGTCTTCCAGCAGCTGGTGACCGATACCGGGATAGGACGTTTCCAGTGTGCTCAGTAGCTCACCGACGTTGGCCGATTCGATCTGCACTTTCTTGGCGCCATCGGTGAACTTCTGCAGCATCGACGGAACCCGAACTTCAACAGCCATCTCGCGTGCCTCCAGTGCTGGCTCGTCTGTGATCGCGCTGCGCCTAGTCGCCGCCGGCCGCCACCGCCGGGCCCTCGTGGAAGGGCGAGCCACAGAACTCTTCGTAATCGATCAGTTCAGTCACCGACGGCGCGTCGCCGCAGAGCGGGCAGCCGGGGTCGCGGCGAATTTTGACCGTGCGGAAGTCCATCGCCAATGCGTCGTAGAGCAGCAGGCGGTTCTTCAGCGGCTCGCCCTGCTCGAGCAAGACCTTGATCGCCTCAGTCGCCTGAATCGCGCCGACCGTGCCCGGCAGCACGCCCAGCACGCCGGCCTCGGAGCAGGACGGCACCATGCCTGGCGGCGGTGGCGAGGGGTAGAGACAGCGGTAGCAACCCTGTCCCGGAAAGAATGTGGTGACCTGACCCTCGAACAGGAAGATCGATCCATCGACCAGAATCTTCTCGGCCAGGAAGGCGGCGTCGTTGACCAGGTAGCGGGTGGCGAAGTTGTCAGCCCCGTTGATGATCACGTCATATTCGGGAATGATCTCCATTGCGTTGTCCGAGGTCAGCGGCGACGTGTGTGTGATCACATTGATGTTCGGATTCATGTCCAGAATCCGATCCTTGGCCGAGTCCACCTTCATCCGACCGATATCGGACGTGCCGTGGATGATCTGGCGCTGCAGGTTGGAGCGGTCGACCACGTCGAAGTCGGCGATCCCGATCGTCCCCACGCCGGCCGCCGCGAGATAGACGAGGACCGGTGAGCCGAGTCCGCCAGCGCCGACCGCCAGAATCTTGCCGTCGATCAGCTTGCGCTGCCCCAGCGGTCCGACCTGGTCCATAATCAGGTGTCGCGAGTAGCGCTCGACCATCTCGGGCGTCATCGCCGCGCCACCGGCGATCGCCGGAATCACGGCCAGCTCATCGCCGTCCGCGACGCGCGTCTGCGGCCCCTCAAGCGAGGTGATCTCGTGGTTGTTCACGTAGACGTTGACGTGCTCGAGCAGTTCCTGCTCGCCGTCAAAGACCATCTCGCCAAATCCGGGAAAGCGCTGATCCAGATCGCGCAGTACGCCATTGACGTCGATGCCGTCGGCGTCGACAAAGGTGCGGTTGCCGGTGATCTTCCGAAACGGCGTCGGAATGTAGACCTTCACGCTCATGGCTTGTCCTCTCAGCTCGCTTGTCAGCTGTCTGCCAGCGGCATTGACAGATACCGCTCGCCCGTATCGCAAATCGTGGTCACGACACGACAATCAGGCCCGAGACGCCTGGCGACAATACTCGCCGCGTGCACGTTCGCGCCGGATGAAATCCCACACAAGATGCCCTCTTCCCGCGTGAGCCGCAGCATCATCTGCTCGGCGTCGCGATCCGATACCCCAATCACTTCGTCATACACCTCACGATTCAGCACGCCAGGCACAAACGACGCGCCGATCCCCTGGATCGCATGGACGGAGAATCGTCCGCCCTGCAGTACGGGCGAACGCTCGGGCTCGACCGCCGTCACCGATAGCTGCGGCTGTCGCTCTCGCAATACTTCTCCCACGCCCGTGATCGTCCCACCCGTGCCCACGCCGGTCACGAACGCATGCAGACGCTCGCCGTCCGGCATCTCCCGATCCGCCAACCCCGACCAGATTTCCAGCGCCGTCGTGCGTCGGTGGACTTCGGGATTCGAGAGATTCTGAAATTGCTGCGGCATAAAGTAGCCGTCTGCCGAGGCCAGCTCCTCCGCGGCGAACACCGCTCCGGTCATCCCCTCAATTGCCGGCGTCAGCACCACCTCCGCACCGAAACGTTCGAGCAAGCGGCGACGCTCATGCGACATGTCCTCCGGCATCGTCAGGATCAATCGATATCCCTTGACCGCCGCGACCAGCGCCAGTCCAACGCCCGTGTTGCCTGATGTCGGTTCGACGATCACGTCGCCGGTCTGTAGTTTGCCGCTGCACTCCGCGTCTTCGATCATCGAGAGCGCAATGCGATCCTTGACTGACCCACCCGGATTCAGTGACTCGAGCTTGGCCACTACCTCAGCGGCGCCATTCGGCACGACGCGCCGCAACCTGACCATCGGCGTCGCGCCAATCAGATCCAGCACCGAGTTTGCCAGCTGCGGTCGAGTCAGGCTCAAGATGGTATTCGTCTCGTCAGGATGAGCGATGTATGGGTGGGTCTAGATGTGGTATCGACCGCCGCTCGCTGAATCCAGCATGGCTGATTCCGCTGCCAGATCGGCGATGGTGCGGCTGGCCAACGTGTCCAATATGGCGGCTCGCACATCGTCCCAGAGGCGGACTTGCGCGGCCGCCCCGGTACAGCGCTCGGACGCCCGACCGCCCTGCGCGCCCCGCTCCAGACAGGCGGCCAATGTCAGCGGGCCCTCGAGCGCTTCGACGACGCGATCGAGTCGAATCGTTTCTGGCGCGATCGCCAGCTGATGCCCGCCCTGCGCTCCACGCGCAGAGGAAATGAACCCGGCCGCGCGGAGCCGTCCCAGCACCTGCCCGGCGAGCGAGGCGGGGATACCCTGCCGCTCAGCGATCTCGGCAGAAGGAATCGGCGCCCCATCGCCATGTTGCGCCAGATCGATCAGGGCGCGGATGCCGTAATCGCTGGTTGAGGACAGCTTCATCATCTGGGGTACATCTCCTCAAGGGTGATGCAGATAATCTTGACTGGAATAGTAACATTTCAT
>RKRS01000169.1 GCA_007571275.1 Dehalococcoidia bacterium | reverse complement strand
TCCGCCGCGCCGGCGATGAAGCAGGCCGGCGCCTCGATCCGGCGGCCGGAGAACAGTTCATGCTCCCTGTCGAAGCGCCCGCTCGTGCGGCAGCGATACCACTGCAGGCCGCCCTGGAAGCCGTTGCGTTCGTACTCAGCGGAGTAGACCGCCAGTTCCGCCTCAGAGAGCCACGCGCAGTTGGCAATCTCCTCCGCAGAGGGCATCTCGTGCGCGACGGTCGTCGGCATGTCTTCATCGAGGTCCATGACGTAGTAGGTGGGCAGCCTGGCCAGCTCGGTGGCCGACCAGGCCTCCAGCGGATGCGGTTGATTTTGCTTCCAGTCGGCGCTCTTGTGGTGGTAATAGGCGCGCAGGAAATCGTGGACGCCCTGCGGCGCGTCCGTCATGTCGGCGTCGGCGGGACGGGTGCAGTAGTAGAGCTGATAGTGCTTGCGCGGACGCTCCAGCTGGGCCAGGTCAGCAGCAACGCTCGCTGAACCGGCGGCACCCGAGCCGCGATGCTCGCCCGCGGGCAGCGAGGGCGGGCCGGTGAACGGACCGCTCATCGTGACTACGGAACGAAAGATATCGGGGCGGATCAACGCGCAATAGGCGGCGACCGGCGAGCCGAAGTCATGGCCGATCACGCCGTCGACCGTGTCCCAGCCGAGCGCGTTGGCGAGTCCGACAACGTCACGGCAGAGGTTCAGCATCCCGTAGGGAATCAGGCTGTCGTCATAGTTGGCGGTCCAGCCAGTGGTGCGACCGTAACCACGCTGGTCGGGCGCGACGACGTGGAATCCTGCATCGGCGAGCAGCGGCATCACTCTGCGCCAGCTGTAGGCCAACTCCGGGAAGCCGTGCAGCATCAGGAGTCGGGGGCGGTCCTCGCTCGCCCAGCCCGCTTCGAGGACATGCACAGCAAGCCCGTTCACACCCTCGATGAAGCGCGAGCGAATACTCGCATCGAGCGTGTCCGCGCCGTAGCCCTGCTGGTCGCTCATCAATCAGCCTCCTTACCCCGCCGCAGCATAGGCGTACAAATCTGCTCTCAGCTCCCCCTTCAGAGGAGCTGTCCCGAAGGGGATGAGGGGGTAAGGGCAAGCTTGTGGGGCAGTTCCAGTCTCATTGACAACGAAGGGGGTTCCGGTTTGGCTGGAGGAAAGAAGTCAAACAACAACCAAATCGACCTTTGGGCGAACATGGAGGCTTGGCGTCATTGTCGCGGTCCCGATCGTGACCCGCGCCGTGCTAGCGGCCTTTGAACTGTGGTTTGCGCTTCTCCATGAAGGCGCGCGGACCCTCGATGGCGTCCTCGCTGCCGAAAGCTCGCGTTCCCAACAGCGACTCCAGACTCCAGGCCTGCTCCCAGGACATGCCCATTGCGCCTCGCACGGCGATCTCCTTGGCCGTGCGCACGGCGAGCGGGCCGTTGTTGCAGATCAGGTCGGCGATGGCGTGCGTAGTGGGCATCAGCTGATCGAGCGGCACGACGCGATTGACCAGTCCGCAGTGCAGCGCCTCGCGTGCGCTCAGACGGCGGCCGGTCAAGAGAATCTCCATCGCCCAGGCCCAGGGAATCTGGCGCGGTAAGCGAATGTGCGCGCCGGCGTCGGGCACGATCCCCCAACGTACCTCCTGCAGGCCAAATTCAGCATGTTCCGCCGCCACTCGGATATCGGTGCCGAGCATGTACTCCAACCCGCCGGCGATGCAGTAGCCGTTGACGGCCGAGAGCACCGGCTTGTAGACGCGATGCAGATTGCGGGTCTCGCGTACTTTCAACGGTTCATTGCGGGTGCCGTCGGCCTTGGCGGGAATCGTGCTGCCCAGATCAGCGCCCGCGCAGAAGGCGCGCTCGCCAGCGCCGGTGATGATCGCTACCCAGAGGTCGGGATCGTTGTTGAAATCCTCAGTCGCCTCGTTCAGCAGCGAGAGCAGCTCGAGCGACATCGCGTTCATCCGCTCCGGGCGGTTGAAGGTGATCACACAGCGCCGGTTGGCCGGGTCTTTCTCGTAAATCAGCGGAGCGTCAGTCACGGGACATCCTCCTCAAGAGCAATCCGCAATAGCCGTTGCCTGCACGGTACCGCTACGACAGTCCGACCTGTCCAGCGCGTCGCCAGACAGGTCGGAATCACGGATTCAGCTCGACGGACGCGGCGGGCCTAGCTGCGTGGCAGACCGAGACCCCGCGTGGCGATGATGTTGCGCTGGATTTCGTTGGTGCCGGAGTAGATCGTGCTGGGCACGGCGAGCAGATACTGCTCGGGCATGTCTCCGTTCCACGGCGCCGTTGGTTCCTCAGGAATCAGCTGGCCTGAGAGGCCGAACATCTTGATCCCGTAGTTGTAGATCTTCTGACCCAGCTCGGACTGGAAGATCTTGATCACCGACGCCTCGTAGTTGGGCACGTTGCCGGTGGCCTGGATGTGACCGATGCGGTAGCCGAGGTACTTGGCGACGTTGTTGGCGACCACGAGGTCGGCCAGGCCGAGACGGTAGCGCTCACGCGATTCGGCGTCGCCGTTCTGCAGTTCCTCGGTCATGCCCTCGAGCGTGCGACGCTGACCGGCGGTCGTGCCAATCCCCGAGCGCTCGAAGTCGAGCAGCGTCATGCCGACGTACCAGCCACGATTCTCTTCGCCGATGCGATTCTTGGCCGGGACGCGAACGTCCTCGAAGAAGACCTCGTTGAAGTGATGGCGGCCAGCCATGTTGATCAGCGGGCGCACCGAGAGACCTGGCGTGTTCTTGATGTCGTCGATCAACAGGAACGAGATGCCGCGGTGCTTGGGCGCGTCGGGGTCGGTGCGGACGAGACAGAACATCTGGTTGGCGCGGTGACCGCCGGAGGTCCAGATCTTCTGACCGTTGATGATGTAGTCGTCACCGTCGCGGACCGCGCGCGTCTGCAGCGAGGCGAGGTCGGAGCCGGAGCCGGGCTCGGAGTAGCCTTGGCACCAGATGTGCTCGCCCGACGTGATCTTGGGCAGGTACTCGGCCTTCTGCTCGTCGGAGCCATGGATGATCAGGGTCGGGCCGATCATCCCGACGCCGAAACCGCGCGTGCCGGTGTCGGGCGCGCCGTGGTAGCCGAACTCTTCGTTGATCACGATCTGTTCGTAGATGTTGGCGCTCATGCCGCCGTACTCGGTGGGCCAGGCGGGAGCGATCCAGCCACGCTCGGCGAGCTTGCGGTTGAACTCGACCGCGTTCTCGAAGTCTTCGTCGTTCTCGCGGGCGCCGCCGGGGCCTTCATTGGAGGAAGGAGCAGGGATGTTGTCGAGCAGAAATTGGCGAACGTCGCTGCGCAGGGCTTCGTCAGACTCGGAGAATTTCAGTTCCATCAGATGTACCTCGCTAGCCCCGGAGTGGGGCGTGCTGAACTTCCTGGAGCGGGAGACGGGATTCGAACCCGCGACCCTCTGCTTGGGAAGCAGATGCTCTACCACTGAGCTACTCCCGCAGCGTCCACAGATGCGACGGACGCATGCGGACCAGTTAGTTGCATCGTACACGTCGTTGACTTCGGGGTGGAATTGCGCCTCATCGACACCGGCCTCACCGAAAGCGATGCACGCCGATACCGCCTGGTCGCTCGACCGTGCGAAGCAGTATGCCACCGGCTACGGTCGTCGCGATCACGATCCCGGCCGCCAACGCCACAATCGCGGCATTGCGTACGAGCAGGGACGTCGCGTCAGCCGCGAGGAGCCACAGATCGGCGGCGAACAGGTCGGGCGTCGATTCGGCCTGACCTGTGAAGCTGGACTGCGCCACGATCGCGGCGATCCAGATGAGTGTTGCCCCCAGACCGATCATCAGGGCTGGCGCCGCGATGCGCATGAGTCCGCGCGACTGAGTCGCCGTCGCCATGGCCATCAGCACGGCCAGCGTTCCGCTCAGGATCAGCGCCACCGTCGCAACCGTGTGCCCGCCGCCGGTGAGCCGGCCAACAGTTCCATCGAATGCCGCGCCTTGCGATACCAAGCTGAATGTCCGCGGCGCATCGGACAATACGGCCAGCCCGTCGTCATAGATGAGCGAGGCGGTCGCGGCGGCGATGCTGTCGGAAACACTGTCAGGACCTGCTCGCAGACTGGCAGGATCGAGCTGTAGCGAGATCGGGAAATCGGACAGCGTAACGGGATCGTCCTGAGCCGCTGCAGCTTCCAGCAGCGGCCAGGCGTTGAGGACGAACTGGTCGATCTCGAGCAACGACCGCACCGCTGGGGACAGGAATTGTTGCGCTGTCCCACGCTCGGTCAGCTGCGTGGCTGTGAGAAAGATCATGGCAATCGCCGTGGCAAGCGAGCCGAGCAGCATGGTCATGACGAGCGCCGAGCGTCGCCAACCAGCATCTCGCGGTTGTGATTGATAGAACTGGCTGCGGCTGCTCACGGATCGATGGTCTCGACCAGTAACGTCCCGCTGACCACGTCGGTCAGGCTCCGTCCCTGCGCATCAATCCAGGACCACCAGAGGCCGGCGCCAACGATCAGCAAGGAAGGCCACCACATCAATCCACGCACGAGCAGTCGCCAGCGCGGAGCAGGTGGCATCTGCAAGCGCAGCAGCCGTGCGCCGAGGGTTCGCGGCCCCAGACTGGCGTAGACCACGGAGGCCGGTAGCGCCAGGAGGAACACGGCGTATCCGACGATCCATTCTCCCAGTGTGGGATCGCGTGCGAACGGATCGACCTGAATCAGCATGGCGATCAGCGCCGCTGACGCGAACCCCACTCCGATCAGCGCAATCACCACCAGATCGATAGCGGAGGCGACCGCGCGAGCCTCTCGCCGAACGATGCTGAGCTGCGAAGTAGCGGAGCGTGAACGCATCATGAACGCGCTTGAGCGTAGCATCGAATCCATGGGTAAGTATCGATTGCTGTTGGTCGCCGGCTTCGCTGGAGCGGTGCTGGCCTCAATCGGGACGCTCACGTTTCTCGCCGCCAGCACGCTCAGAGCCAGCTCGTCGGACGATCTGAGCGAGACGATCGATGCCGCCACGCAGAGCTATCGGTTCTCGTTCGTCGAGTATGAAGTTGCGCACTTGCCGAATCGATGGCTGTATGAGGTTGCTGACTGGTTTGACGAGCCCAGTGACGACGAAGGCGAAACGCTCGAGCGTTGGTTCTCAACCCGCAGCCTGACGGAGCGCAAAGCGGCGGAGATCTTGCTCGAGCGTCAGCTCAGCCAGGCGACGGGCGCGTTGGGCCTCGAGACGTCGTTACCGCTCTTCAGTCGAGTTCGGATTCCCTGGCCGCCAGTGGATATGCAGCTCAGCGATCCGCTGCATGTGTTGGTTGTCTCGCGTCGCGACGAGGTCCGGATGTTGGGCACGGTCCTGCTCAAGTCCAGCGTGCCGCGTGAGGCCTACGAGCGCATCGAGTCGATCGTCGAGGCCAGCGGAGAGTGGTCGGCCTGGGTCGGTCGGGTTGGGGGCGTGGCTCTCTATCCAGCCTCTGTCGTGTCCTCACGGACGTACTTCGACACGTTGCGCATTATGGCGCACGAGTGGGCGCATCACTATCTGAGCTTCTACCCATTGGGACTGGCTTACGGACGCGGGTCTGACATGCGCACAATCAACGAAACGGTGGCCGACATTGTCGGAGACGAACTGGGCGAGACAGCGGCCGCGCTCTCCCGATTCTCCATGCCGCGCCCTGACGATTCGCAGCGCGTCGCCTTGCTGGAAGCGACTGATCCCATTCTGCGCAATCTACGAATCGAGGTCGATTCGTTGCTGTTGGCGGTCAGGATCGAGGAGGCCGAGCGGCGCATGGAGGCGGCGCGGCTGCAATTGCTCGAGATGGGACGGCCGTTCCGTCGGATCAACCAGGCGTTCCTCGCGTTTCGCGGGAGCTATGCCGCGCGTCCGTCATCGGCGAGTCCGTGGGGCGCCCGATTGATACAGCTCCGATCGGACAGTGATTCCCTGGCTGAGTTCCTCGTAGCCGTGCGTGAGATCGGATCGCCCGACGATGCGGACGCCCTGCTGCCCCGCTAGACCAGCCTCATTTGCTAGTTTGACTGTCCCTGTTCGGTTTCCAGCCCGCTGACGCTCGCATCCTCAGGGACAGCGAACACGATCTGATGCTTGATGGCGCCGAGATAGCCGTCGACCACCTCCAGCTGCAGCTGATAGACGCCAGCGGCCAGCTCGCTGCTGTCCCAGCGCGCCAACACGCCGCCGTCAACGACGGACGCTCCGGTCGCGATGATGATGACGTCTTCATCGCCCAAACGACGGGTGCTCAGGGTCCAGCTCATCAGATCCGGGCTGTGCGCCCGACCCATGATCAGCAGATTGCCACGCTGGATGATTGCCGCATCGGTCGGTGAATCGAGCCTCACGGGCGCTTCCGCTTCGTCGACCGTGCCGGGCTGCAGATAGGCGACTTGGTGGCGCCGCAGCCAGTCAACCACGATCGGATCGAGCGCAGTTGCGCCTCGGCGATCGATGGTCGGCGGTTCGATCCAGACTCCCTGCTGCAGAAACTCTTCGGGGGTTGCAACGGTCGCCCGCTGCAGGGTGCGGCGATCAACCGCCACTTCAAAGCAGATGGCATTGTCGAGCGGAGGCGCTACCCGGATTGAGACGAACAGTTCCACTCGGGGAGCTGCACAGGGATTCCGCAGTTGCGGTTCCAGTTGTTCCTCCACCGCTGACAGGGGCGTGACGGCCGGCATGTAGACCTCAGAGCGATAGATGCCCTGAGGTTCGACGAATGACTCGGCCACCATGCCCTCGTGCGCGGCGAGCATGAATCGATTCCAGATCACACCCGCCGTCTGCACCGAGGAACCGCCAACCATCGGTGATTCATCGGCATTGCCGACCCATACTCCGACAGCCAATTGTGGCGTGTAGCCCATCGTCCAGTAGTCACGTCGCACCTCATCCTGACCAGGATCGCCGGCGGTACCGGTTTTCGCCGCGGCCGGGCGATCCAGCACGAGCGGATTGTCGCTCCCGTACAACACGGTGCGGGCATCGTGATCGGCCAGGATGTCGGTAATCTGATAGACCTGCCCGGGTCGCGCGACGGCTCGCAGATCAGGCTCGCCGGTCGATGACCATTCATAGAGCAGGCGTCCTTCGGCATCGCGAATTTCCAGTACCGCAACAGGATCGAGCTCGCGGAAGCCGTCGGGCAGCGCCAGCACCGTCGGGTGACCCTTCATCTCGCCCAGATTGGCCAGCGTGGCGTAGGCGTAGGTCATATCGAGCAGCGAGACCTCGCCGCCGCCGAGCGTGATCGATGGTCCGTAGAGACCAGGGTCGTGCATCGTCGTGATGCCGAGTTGATGCATCGTATGCAGCAGCGCAGCGCTGCCCAGGCGATCGGCGACAACAAAGGCCGGAACGTTCATCGAGTTGGCGAGTGCGCTGCGAATCGTCACCGGGCCACGGAACAGGCCGTCGAAATTGACCGGCTGGAACGGCGTTCCATCCGCTTCGAGATAGGTGGTAGGCACATCCCAGAGCACGGTGGCGGGGTGCCACACGCGCGGATCGATCTGAAAGGCAGCGAGATAGGTCAACGGTTTGAGCGCCGAACCTGGCGAGTGGGTCGCGGTCGCCAGGTTGACTTGTCCGTCGATCGATTCATCGAAGAAGTCGCGGCTGCCGACCATTGTCAGGATGTGCCCCGTGTCCGGATCGATTGCGACCAGCGCCCCGTTATGCGCGCCCGTGGATCGCTCGAAGCCGGCGATGGCGGAACGTAGCTCGACTTCCGCACGTTCCTGAAGGGCGAAATCGAGCGAGGTGCGAATACGCAATCCACCGTTGTCCATCAGATTCTCGCAACCGCCAGCGCCGGACGGTGGGACGAATCGCTCGAGCTGACAGAGCTTCTCAACCTGTTCCTGCACGTAGCTCACGAAATGCGGCGCAGAGATTTCAAACTCGACCGAGTCGAATTCCAGCGGCTCCGCCCAGGCGGCGTCGGCTTCGGCGCGACTGAGGTAGCCATGGCGCACCATCAGCTCCAGCACCTGACCCTGTCGCCGTTTCGCGCCCTCGAAATTGACCAACGGGTTGTAGAGCGACGGCGCCTGCGGCAGACCCGCCAACAGCGCTGATTCCGCCAGAGTCAACTGCGACGGCGTTTTCCCGAAATAGCGCTGACTCGCCGCGCCAATCCCGTAGGAGAAATTGCCATAGAAGATCGAGTTCAGATACCACTCGAGAATCTGCTCTTTGCCGTACTCGTTGGTCAGTTCGACCGCGAGGATCGTCTCCTTCAGCTTGCCTCTGACTCGATCCAGCGTGCGACCGCTGCGCTCCTCCGGCGGAATCAACACATTTTTAACTAATTGCTGTGTGATTGAGGAACCACCGGAGCCGCCGAGAAAGTCGGAACTTCCGACGCCAAAATTCTCCCAGGCGGCGCGCAACAGGCCGCGAGCATTGATGCCCTGATTGGTCCAGAACGAGGCGTCCTCAGTAGCGACCGTAGCGTCAATGAGATATTGCGAGACGCCGTGCAGTCGCACGGGCGCGCGCAGCCCGTCGTACGAGCGGGTGTACTCGAACAGCAGGACCCCGTCATCGCCATTGCGATCAAAGATCCGGCTGCTGCCGAGTAAGCGCTGCGTCTCTTCGATCTGGTCTGGCGGCGCGAGCTGATTGGCAAAGTCCGAGTAGATCAGATAGGCCGCGCCAGCGGCTGCGCCGAGCATCATCATCGGCGCGCCGAGCAGGATGACCAGCGCAACCATCCAGCCGCGCATCCGCGCGGGCTCGACACGGTCGCCACGCCGACGACGACGCGCGCGAATCACCAGGCGCGTGGACGGACTCAGCCTGCGCTTGCGTCCCACGTTACGTTCAGCAGACACAGCCCAGACTCCCCCTCAGTCTTCACATTACGTCGCGTCCCCACAACGAAGTGGCGCGATAGGCTGCGTTTCACACACCGATAATGAACGTTGACGAAGCTCCGCCGTCATGCCAGACCCAGACAGTTCTCCAGACAGAGCGCAGTTCACGAGCGGGCAGGTACGCCATCTCGCGTCGCTGGTGCGTATTGAATTGACGGACACAGAGGTGGAAGAGTTCCGCAGCGAGCTGGCCAGCATCCTTTCCCACATCAATGCGCTGTCCGAGATCGAGACGGCCGGTGTGCCACCGACCAACAACGGAGCTGATCTGCTCAACGTCCAGGACGACGACGCATCACGTCCGCCGCTGCCGCGCGAGCAAATCCTGGCCAACGCGCCACAGCGCGAGGACGAGTATTTCCGTGTCCACGCGGTGCTCGATCAATCATGACTACGCAGACGAATAGCGACATCTTGGCCCTCACCCTCGCCGAGGGTCGCCGTCGCCTACTTGACGGTGAGCTCACATCCGTCACGCTGACCCGGACGTTCCTCGACCGTATCGCCGCCACTGATGAGCAGGTTCATGCCTTCGTCACCGTGACGGCGGATTCGGCGCTGGCGCAGGCGGCCGAGGCTGATGCGCTCCTCGCGCGCGGCGACGCCACCGCGCCCTTGACCGGGCTGCCGATCGGCCTCAAGGACGTCCTGATGACCAGGGGCGTTCGCACGACGGCCGGTTCGCGCATGCTCGACAACCTGATCCCGCCATATGACGCGACGGTCGTCGCCAAACTACGGGAGGCGGGCGCGATCTCGCTGGGCAAAACCAACATGGACGAGTTCGCGATGGGTTCCTCGACCGAGCACTCGGCCTGGTTCCCGACCGCCAACCCGTGGGACCTCGACCGCGTGCCGGGGGGGTCATCTGGCGGTTCGGCCGCCGCCGTCGCGGCGCAGCAGTGTATCGCCACGCTGGGCTCGGACACGGGTGGGTCGATCCGACAGCCGGCATCGTTCTGCGGCGTCGTGGGACTCAAACCGACCTACGGTCGCGTCTCACGCTACGGCCTGATCGCCTTCGCCAGCTCGCTGGATCAAATCGGACCGTTTACCAGGACGGTCGAGGACGCGGCGCTGCTGCTCCAGGCCATCGCCGGTCCTGACCCGCTTGATTCGACCTGCTACGACGCGCCGGTTCCCGACTTCAGCGCACAGCTGGATCGCGGACTCGAGGGACTGCGCGTCGCCGCGCCGCGAGAATTCTTCACTGACGGCATGGATGACGACGTCGCCGAGACGATCGAGGCCGCGCTAGAGCTGCTGGCCGCCAACGGCGCAGTGATTGATCGCACGCCCTCGATGCCGTCGGTACCGATGGCCCTGCCGGTCTACTACGTGCTGGCTCCATCGGAATGCTCAGCCAACCTGGCCCGCTTCGATGGCGTCAAGTACGGCTATGGCGCGCGTGGCGGGGAGTCGATGTGGGCCGACATGGAAGCCACCCGACAGCACGGTTTCGGGCGCGAGGTCAAACGTCGCGTTCTGCTCGGCGCCTACACGCTCTCGGCTGGCTACTACGACGCTTACTATCTCCAGGCGCAGAAGGTACGCACATTGATTCGGCGCGAGTTCGACCGCGTCTTCGCCGAGCACGACGTGATCGTCGCGCCCACAGCGCCGACCGTCGCGTTCAGGCAGGGCGAAATTACCGACCCGTATCAGATGTATCTGAACGACATCTACACCATCCCGGCCAACATCGCCGGTCTGCCGGCGATCTCGGTTCCCGGCGGGTTTGGCGCCGACGGCATGCCTGTTGGTCTGCAGTTTGTTGGTCAGCGGCTGGATGAATCAACACTGCTCAGAGCGGCCAACGCATACGAGCGACTGGCCGCCTGGACGACCATCCCGACACGTCGTGCGGCCAACATTATTGACTGAACGTAACCGAAGTCAGATCAGACGGCGGAAGTCGACTGACACAACCCGAACGCTCACGTAGAGTGCAGTTCTAATGGATTCCATCCTCGAACCTGTCCTCCGTGAACTGGCCCGCGACGCACGCTTCAGCGCGGCGGAAATCGCCGAGTCGATTGGCCAGGACGAGGCCGCTGTGAGCGAAGCGATCAAGGAAGCGGAAGATCGCGGCATCATTCTTGGTCGCGGCGCCAAGATCAATTGGGAAACGCTTGGCCTCTCCATGGTCTACGCCATCGTCGAGGTCACGGTCGAGCCACAGGAGAATGTGGGTTACAGCGCCGTGGCGCGCCGCATCGCGCGGTTCGACGAAGTCAGGACGGTCTACTTCGTCTCCGGCCTGTACGACCTGCTGGTCATGGTCGCCGCCGACAACATGCGTGGAATCTCTGATTTCGTCGGCGACCGTCTGGCCACCATGTCGGGCGTCAAAGGCACGACGACCCGCGTCCTGATGCGCCGTTACAAGGAAGACGGCGTCTTCCTCGAAGCCGATCTGCAGAACGACCGCCAGAAGGTCGTCTTCTAAGCGCCGAATCGCACGAGCACATCGACAGTGAGAGATCCATGCCGATAGCCTCAACCGACCGCCCATTCGACAGCGACGACAACCCCAGGCGTACCAACGCCGCGGGAGCTGGTTCAGCTTCTGCGGCGAGTGGAGCGGGAGTTGAGGCGGTGACGAGGGTCGCCAGGCGAGTGCAGGCGGTGCCGGGCTCGGGCATCAGACGATTCTTCGACATCATCGCTTCGATGGACCATGTCATTTCGCTGGGCGTGGGCGAGCCAGACTTTGTCACCCCCTGGCCAATCAGTGAGGCTGGCATCCGAGCCATCGAGCAGGGTCGCACGCACTACACCTCCAATCTTGGCCTGTTCGAGTTACGAGCGGCGATTGCCGCTGACCTCGAGCGTCGTTACGGGGTCGAATGGGACCCGAGCGAGGAGATGCTGATCACGACGGGCGTCTCGGAGGGTCTGGATCTCGCTGCGCGCGCGATCATCAATCCCGGCGACGAGGTGATCGTCGCCGATCCTTCTTACGCCGCCCATGCGCCGGCAGTCACGCTGGCTGGAGGCATCCCGGTAGCGGTACCCACGCGCGCGTCCCAGGGGTTCGCGCTTGATCCCAAGCAGGTGGAAGCGGCGGTCACGCCAAAGAGCAAAGCCTTGCTGATCGCCTACCCCTCGAACCCGACCGGCGCGGTGCTCGAGCGGCCAACACTTGAAGCGCTGGCTGAAATCGCGCGGCGACACAACCTGCTCGTCATCTCGGACGAAATCTACGACCGCCTGGTCTACGGCGGGATTGAGCATACGCCGATCGCGTCGCTGCCCGAGATGCAAAACCGCACGATCACGCTCGGCGGCTTCTCAAAATCGCACGCCATGACCGGTTGGCGCGTCGCCTGGGCGGCAGCGCCTGCCGATCTCATGGCCGGCATGCTGAAGATTCACCAGTACGCGATGATGTCCGCGCCGACGGTGGCGCAATACGCCGCGCTCGAAGCCGTCCGCGCCGGCGAGGAGTACGTCATCTCGATGCGCGAGGAATACGATCGGCGTCGTCAGCTGATGTGGCGCGGTTTCAACAATCTTGGTCTCGCCTGCGCCGAACCACGCGGCGCCTTCTACGCCTTTCCTTCAGTCGCCCAGACCGGCTACAGCGACGAAGCGTTCGCCGAGCAGCTACTCCTCAGGGAACAAGTCGCGGTGGTGCCCGGTTCCGCCTTCGGCGCTGCTGGCGCGGGACATGTGCGCGCCTGCTACGCGACCAGCTATGAGGAGATTGAGGAAGCGCTCGAGCGGATTGGTCGCTTCCTCCACCATGCGCCCATGGCCAAGTAACGCGTTCAGGCGGACAGCTCGAAATCCACGTCGCAATCGACCAGGGGTTGAGCGCGCCCCGCCTTGAGCTGGAACGTGTCCTCGATCCTCACACCGCCGACACCGGGCACCGACAGGACTGAATGGCCGACCGTCAGCATCATGCCCTCGCGCAGCTCGATTCTGGAGTCGGCGGGATGGATGGTCGGACGCGGCGCCTCTTCGAAATCGAGGCCGATGCTGTGGCTGATGCCGGGAACGTAGCGGTCGCCGTAACCCGCCGCCTCGAACACTTGTAGAGCGGCTGCGTCGATCTCCCGGTTGCGAATCCCCGGCCTGACAGCGGCGATGCCAGCCGCTTGAGCGTCGCGATAGGTCTCGAACAGCTTGTGCTGCTTCGCGTTCGGCGGGCCGAGCACGAATGTGCGCGTGAGGTTCGCACAGTAGCCTCGAAACCGCGGTACCACATCTACGACGACGAGGTCGCCTGCTTCGACCACTTTGTCGGTGGCCGTGCCGTGCAGCCAACATGAGCGGACGCCTGAATTGACGAACACCGGAGTCGCCACACCACTGCCGCCCGCTTTCCGCATCGCGTATTCGATCTCCGCTCCGACCTCGTTCTCGGTAATTCCTGGACGCAGAACGTTTGCAGCGGTCTCGATACCGACCCGAGCGATGTGTGCCGCATTGCTCATCAACTCCACTTCCTCATCGTCTTTGATCATGCGCAGCGCATCCATGACCCGCGCGATGTCCACCACTTCAATCTGCGGATTGGCGCGCTGGAACATGGTCAGCAGGAAGGCGGGGGTGTTGAACCACATCTGAACACCAACCCTGAGCGTTTCTTTGCCGTCCGACATCTGCCGCATCGCGCCGACCACGTCCTTGATCTGTTGCCCGACGGTGCCGAACACGCGGGCGTCGTCAACTCCCAGAGAGCGTTTGACCTCTTCCTCTTCGCCGAAGAACGTGATGATGATCGGCGGCCCGTTCGCCGGAATGATCGCGCGCGGCTGATGCCTGACCTCACCGAAGAAGTAGATGTAGTCGTCGTGCGTGAGGATCATGTATGCGTCAATGCCCTGCTCGCGCATTCGCTCCTGGGCCCGACTCAGTCGTCCTTGGTTCAGCATTGAGACACCCTCCGAGCTCACGATACGCCGTGTTGCGGAACCGTCTGAGGAGCGGCCTCAGTTGGTCAGGCGCTAGCCTGCATGCATGACCTTCCGCCTCAACCCACCGCCGGGCCAACCTGATCCTGAAGACCTGACGCTCAGAATCACTGGCGTGCAGGCGCGTCCGCGCCCAACCGACGACGGCCAGCCCGATCCATCGAAGCTGGAAGTCCGACTCGGTACCACACGCGGCGAGATTCGTGCGCTGCTCGATGTCAGCGAGGGTCAGACCGGCGCATTGATTACCTGCTCAGGCGCGATGGGCGGCGAGCATGAGACCCGCGGTCCGGCCGATAACGTCTACCAACGCCTGGCCGAGCAACTACCCGGCGAGGGCATCTCCACGCTGCGTATCCACTATCGCATCGCCGGAGAATTCGAGGAGTGCGTCCTCGATCTGTTGGGAGCCTGCTCGTTTCTGTCCGGCGTCGGCGCGGAACGGATCGTGTTGGCCGGGCATTCGTTTGGCGGCGCGGTCGTGATCAAGACGGCGCAGATCATGCCGCAAGTGCGCGGCGTGATATCGCTCTCACCGCAACTCTTCGGCACGCGGCAAGTCGAAGAAATGGCCAAGCCGCTCCTGCTGATCCACGGCACCGCCGACGCGATTCTGCATCACATGGCCTCAGAGGACATCTACGAGCGCGCGCTCGAGCCGAAGAAACTGGTGCTGATCCCGGACGGCGGGCACGGCCTGGCCGAGGATCCCGAGACCGTAATGTCGGAGATGCGCCAGTTCATCCATCAGCACGCCGCCCCGACATAGACGCCCTGTGGGTTCCTGCTTGCGCAGGAACGACGAATTACGGATGCATGTAAAACCCACCGTTCCCGCGCACAATGTCGCCGCTCCATCCAATCCGCCGTTCCTCCTCCACTCCGTCATTCCTGCGAAGGCAGTAACCCAAGAGGACGGGCCGCCACCTCGCAGCGCCGTCATGCGACGCGCAGCGCCAATGTTCCGCCCACACTCCGTCGTTCCTGCGCAAGCAGGAACCCAAGAGGTCGCGCTGGCCTACCGAACGACCTTAGCCGCTGTTGTTGGGAGTACCAGGAGGTGGAGCGGCTGAGACGCCGAGTCGCTCCGCGATCGAACGGGCGGCGTTGGTCAACTCCATCGGCACGATCCACTTGGTGCTTTGGCTGTTGGCCAGTGTGCGCAGCGTGTCAAGGTACTGCAACCCCATCGTGTTGCCATGCGCACCCTCAGCAGCGTTGTTGATCGTCGAGAGCGCATCGGCATAACCCTGCGCCTCGAGGATTTGCGCCTCCCTGTGACCTTCAGCGCGTAGGATCTGAGACTGCTTCTCGCCTTCGGCTTCGAGGATGGCCGCCTGTCGTTCGCCTTCGGCGACGTTGATCTGCGCGTCACGCGAACCTTCCGACTCGGTGATCTGCGCACGTCGCGTGCGTTCCGCTGACATCTGTCGGGTCATCGCCTCGGCGATCGCCGGCGGGGGCTCGATCTCGCGGATTTCGACGGCGGTCACCTTGACGCCCCAGCGATTGGTGACTTCATCGAGCTTGATCTGCATCTGATCATTGATGTCGTCGCGACGCGACAGCACTTCGTCCAGGTTCATCTCGCCGACAACCGCGCGCAGCGTCGTCGTGGCCAGCTGTCGCGCCGCGCCGAGGTAGTCGCGGACTTCCAGCACCGTGCGCTCGGGATCCATCACGCGCAGGTAGACGACGAAGTCGACGTCAACGCCGGCGTTGTCGCGCGTGATGTTGCGCTGCGGCGGGACGTCGAAGTATTGCTCCCGCATATCCACCTTGGTGCCGGCCTGGATGATCGGGATGATCCAGACCAGCCCCGGGCCTTTCATGCCGACATAGCGGCCAAGCTGGAACTTGGCGATCTTCTCGTAATCGCGGACCATGTTCAGAATCGCCATGGAATACTCCTGATCTCCCGATGTCGGCCAGTATCTCGTTCACTGCGAGTGCGCAGTGTGTAGCCGTTCCTATTGAAAATGTACACGTCAGACGACTGATCAGGATCATGGGATGAACGGAGCATCGGCCGAATAAGCTGCCCATTGTGAATCAATCGAACCACGACCAGCAGCCCGACCCTGAGATTGACTGGCGAATCAGGCTGGCCCGCAGCCGCGCGATCGCCTGGCTGGAACTGTGCCGTCCATTCACTGCAAGCTGGATGCTCGTCTCGGCTGCACTGATGACGCTGACGGCCGCCGAAGGCTCGTTGTTCTGGGGGCTTCCCTTCCAGTACGGAACCATGGTCACCGCCTTCGCGTACGCCGCAGGAATGATCGGCAACGCCCTCGATGCGCAGATTGACTCGCGGAGTCATCTGATGCGCCCAATCCCGGCGGGTAAGATCGCGCCTCGGACAGCGCTGATCGGGGCCGCCATCCCGATTGCGATCGGATCGGTATTCGGATTCTCCACAGACTGGCGGGTAGGCGTCATCGGCCTGGCGATGCTCGCGACCGCCGTACTCTACAGCGTCGCCTGGCGTGGCTCGATTTTCGGATTCGCCGCTTTCGCGCTGATCGGCGTGCTGCTGCCAGTCGGGGCAATCCAAACCGTCGATGCGGACTTCACCAGCGCGCATCTGCTCTGGGTGATCCCGGTCGGCGCGCTGACCGGCGCGGCGGCCTTCATGCTCTACAAGCTTCCCGACTTCGAACTTGACGATCTCGACGGCGCGCGCTCCGTGCTGCACTGGCTGGGGATTGACACCGCGATCTCGATGTCGTGGGCGGTCCTGGCCGCCGCGCTCGCGCTCGCAGCCGCCTCGATCAATCTGTCAGGCGGCAATCTCGCCTGGTTGCTGGGGCCACTGCTCTACTTCATTCTGGCTGGTCTGTTCTGCATCTGGATGCTGATGCGTCGCGTCTCCGATGTGCGACTGCTCCTGCAACGCCTGCTGATTGTGCCAGCGCTGCCACTCCTGATGATCTGCTGGCTCGCCGCGGCGGCAGCATCCGCCTGATCCGCTAGGTTGATCGCGAAGAACCTGGAGCGGTCGATGTCTGAACCCACCAACTGGCAACCTGAAGTCAATGAACTCAATCTCCGACGCAAGTTGGCGCTCAAGATGGGCGGTGAGGAACGGGTCAACCGACAGCGTGAGTTGGGCAAGTTGACCATCCGCGACCGTATCGAAGCGCTCGTAGACCCGGGTAGCTTCCACGAAATTGGCGGGCTGGCAGGATACGGCAGCTACGAAGAGCGGCAGTTTGTCGACTTCAAGCCACTGCCATACATCGGCGGCCTGGCCAAGGTTGACGGCCGCTCGGTCGTGGTCGGAGGCGAGGATTTCACGGTCTCAGGCGGCGCCGCGGATATCAGTACGCAGGAACGATTCAAGAGTCTCTTCCTCGCCGACATGGCGCGCGAATATCGCGTTCCGCTGTTCGTCTTCCACGAGGGCGCCGGCGCCAACGTTGCGGCTGAAGGCGATGGTCATGGCCATCTGCCCAGCAGTTTCGACGTGTTCGGTCCCGACATCCGCGCCGGACAGGAAGTGCCGCTCATCTTCGGTGTCGCGGGAGCCACCGCGGGAGGTGTCGCCGCTCGGGCGATGCTGGGCCATTTCAGCGTGATGACTCCACAAGGCGCGCTGTTTGCCGGCGGGCCGCCGCTGGTCAAGCGGGCGCTGGGCCAGGAGGTGACCAAGGAACAGCTCGGCGGCCCAGACATCCATGTGGCCAAATCCGGTGCGATTGACAACCGCGCGGCGGACGAACTCGACGCCATCCGGCAGATGAAGGCGTTTCTGAGCTACATGCCTCAGAACGTCTACCAACAGCCGCCGTTCAAACCGACCGACGATCCTCCCGAGCGTGAAGAGGAGGCGCTGCTCAGCATCGTCCCGCGTAAGCGAACGAAGCCCTACAACATGCTCAAACTGGTGAGGCTGTTCGTCGACGATGGCGAGTTCTTCGAGATCAAACCGGAGTTTGGCTCGACCGTGCATACGCTCTTCGCTCGAGTCGGTGGGTATGTCGTCGGCATCGTGGCCAACAACCCCAACATGCTGGCCGGCGCGATGACGGCCGACTCTGCTGACA
Organism: Dehalococcoidia bacterium; assembly: GCA_007571275.1. Lineage (GTDB taxonomy): Bacteria > Chloroflexota > Dehalococcoidia > Bin125 > Bin125 > Bin125. The sequence goes on along the minus strand of RKRS01000169.1, from coordinate 3,911 downwards.
AGCAAGGTCACTTTGTCGAACTCTGCGACCACTTTCACATCCCAATCGTGTTCCTCGCCGACGTGCCAGGATTCATGCTCGGACCCCAGGCCGAAGCGACGGGAACGCTGCGTCACGGGATGCGCGCCTACTGGGCGACTTACCTGGCGACCGTACCCGTCTTCACCGTGATCACACGCAAGAACTACGGCATGGCCGGTCAGGCGACGGCGAACGTCGGCGCCATGAACTACCGCGTCGGTTGGCCGTCCGGTGACTGGGGCTCGATCCCGATCGAAGGCGGCGTCGCTGCGGCCTACCGCCGTGAGATTGAAAGCGCTCCTGATCCTGACAAGCGTCGGCGCGAGATCGAAGAGCATCTGTTGCAGTTCCGCAACCCCTTCCGCACGGCGGAGGCTTTCGGGATCGAGGACATCATCGATCCCCGACAGACGCGGTCATACATCCATCGCTTCCTTGAGCATGCCTACGACACCATCTCGACCAATCTCGGGGTCAAAGGCAAGGCCGGCGTACGGCCTTAGACTCAACAGCAACCAGACTGCCCAACGCACGAAGAGGATGAACATGTCCGAGATCTTCACCGTCGACCCGAACCTGCCTGACTGGATTCGCACACACACCGAGCAGTATCTGAACTCGGGCGGCGAAGAGGGCCACATGTGGGATCGCCCCGATGGTTCAGGGCCAATTCCCTGTCTGCTGCTGGCCGCCAAAGGCCGCCGCTCCGGCGAGTGGCGCACGCTACCGCTGATCTACGGTGAATCGGATGACGCCTACGTGATCGTCGCCAGCAAGGGTGGCTCGCGCAGTCACCCGGCCTGGTATCTCAACATCGATGCCAACCCGGGCGTACAGCTGATGGTCGGGACCGAGCAGTTCGAGGCCACCGCGCGTACAGCCGAGGGCGCCGAGCGTGACAAGCTCTTCGCGCTGATGGCCAAGGATTTTGCGCCGTATCTCGACTACGCGATCCGGGCCGGCGGCGCCGGTCGCCAGATTCCGATCGTGGTGCTCGAGCGGAAATAGTCTGGCTACGCGTTAACGTTTGCCACTTCCGGCAGCGAGGCCGGCAGACCGACCGCCTGTTTCACGTCGGCCAGGACTTCAGCGGCGATGACCCGAGCTCTCCGCGCGCCGTCGATCAGGATCTCGTCCACCGCCTCGGGGTTGGCGGCCAGCTCCTGGCGACGCGCCCTGATCGGCGCGAAGTAGTCGTTGACCGACTCGGTCAGCTGTTTCTTGCAATCGACGCAGCCGATTGCAGCGCTACGGCAGGCCGAGGCGATCTCGGGCTGTTTCTCGGGCCCGAAGAAGCCGTGTAGCGAATAGACGTTACACACTTCCGGCCGTCCCGGGTCAGTGCGGCGCACCCGCTGTGGATCGGTGATGGCCGTGCGAATCGCCTGGAACGTCTCTTCAGGCGTCGCCGCGATGTCGACGGCGTTGCCGTAGGACTTGGACATCTTGCGATTGTCGAATCCCAACACCATCGGGGCGCTGGTCAACTCAGCCTCCGGTTCGGGGAACGTGTCGCCAAAGATGTTGTTGAAACGTCGTACGATCTCCCGAGCCAGCTCCAGGTGCGGGAGCTGGTCCTCGCCAACCGGCACCTTGTTGGCGCGATAGAGCACGATGTCGGCGGTTTGCAGCACGGGATAGCCGACCAGCCCGTAGTTAACGTTGTCGGGCTGCGATTTCGCCTTCTCCTTGAACGTCGGCACGTTCATCAGCCGACCAATCGGCGTGACCATCGAGAGCAGCAGGTGTAGCTCAGAAATCTCGGGCACATGGCTCTGGGCGTAGAGAATCGTCCGCTCGGGCTCGATTCCGGCGGCCAACAGATCCAGCGCGGTTTCGCGCACGTGGTCGCGCAACTGATCCGTGTCCGTCAGCGTGGTCAGCGAATGTAGATCAACGATCGAGTAAATGCACTCGTATCTCTCTTGCAGCGCGACAAAGTTCTGGATCGCGCCGAGATAGTTGCCGATGTGCTGCCGACCGGTCGCGCGGATACCCGCGAACACGCGATCCTGCATTGTCGTCTCCTGCTCTGGTTGGCCGTCTGGTTGGTGATCCCGACTGCTGTCTCGAATGATTACATTTCGTCCGGCGCTTCGACGCCGAGCATGCCCAGCGTCGCCGCCAACGCCGCCTGAGCCGCCTGAGTGAGCGTCAGCCGCGCGCCCGATCGCTGCGGCTCGTCTGGCACAACGATGCGACAGGTGTCGTAAAACTGCGTGAAGGCCTGGGCCAGACTCTGCGCGTAGTAGGTCAGATGATGCGGTTCGCGCCGCAGCGCCATATCCGCGACCAATTCCGGCAGGCGCAGGATTTCTCCGATCAGCGTCGCTTCCTGTTCGCTGTCGAGCAACTCAAGATGGTCTGAGGAGGCCGAGAGCTCCGCTTCAGCAGCCGTGCGTAGGACGCTGGCGCAACGGGCATGTGCGTACTTCACGTAGGAGACCGGGTTTTGACGCGGATCGGCCGAGGCCGCTGCCGAGAGGTCGAAGTCCATTTGCGCGTCGGCCGAGCGCTGGAGCATGAAGAACCGAGCGGCATCCGCTCCGACTTCTTCGATCAACTCGCGCAACGTGACGATCTCGCCGGTCCGCTTCGACATCCGCACCCGCTCGCCGCCGCGACGCAGATGCACGAGCTGGTAGAGCAGTACTTCCAGCGCCTCGCCATCGCCGCCGACCGCCGTGACCGCCGCCTTCGTCCGCGCGACGTGACCCTGATGATCCGCGCCCCAGACATCGATCACCGTGTCGAAGCCGCGAACCAGGAACTTGTCGTAGTGATAGGCAACGTCCGAGGCGAAGTAGGTCGGTTCGCCTGAGGAGCGGATCAGGACGTTGTCCTTGTCTTCCCCGACGGCGTCGGAGCGGAACCAGACCGCGCCCTCTTTCTCGATCACGTATGCGCCATCGCGCAGCCGAGCCATGGCGACGTCGTAGATCGACTCGCCATCGGCGGCGTTGTACAACGCCGACTCGCGCTGCCAGTGATCGAACTCAACCCGCAACAACGCCAGGTCACTGCGAATGTGCTCGACCATCAACTGCAAACCCTGTTCAGACAGGTCGGGAGGCGGATCATCCGCGCTGTCGAGCCATCGCTCGCCAAACGCTTCCTTCAGTCGCGCCGCGAGATCGACCATGTATGCGCCCTGGTAGCCACCGTCGGGCAAGGACGTTTTCCGGCCGAATTGTTGCAGGTAGCGCGCGAACAGCGTCCGACCGAAGAGTCGGATCTGGGCGCCGGCGTCGTTGATGTAGTACTCGCGCTCGACGTCGAATCCAGCCGCGTCGAGTACCGACGCCAATGCGTCGCCGAGCACAGCGCCTCGGCCATTTCCGACCTGCAGCGGCCCGGTCGGATTGGCTGAGACGAATTCGATCTGGACGCGTTGCCCGGCGCCCAGCTCGATCCGACCCCAATCGGGACCGGCCTCAATCACCGAGAGCAGTTGATGACGCTGCCAGTCGGCATCGAGCTTGATGTTGATGAACCCGGGCGGGGCGACCTCGACCTCTGCAATCGGCTCAGTGCACAGAATTCGCTGCGCGATCGATGAGGCGACCTCCATTGGCGGTCTGCGTACGGCGCTGGCAAGCCTGAGCGCGACGTTGCATGAGTAATCGCCATGCTCGCGCTCTTTGGGTCGCTCGATCCGCAGTTCGAGTGGCGGAATCGGCGGCAGCTCTCTATCGGCCTGGGCTAACTCAAGGGCATTGCGGACCAGCTCGCCCACCAAATCCCGGGTCGCACGCGCCATATCGAAATCACACTCCCGGCCATTTCATCGGCCACGGTCCGAGTCTCACGTTCGGGACTCCGGCGTCAAAGATGCAGGATAATGCGGAATCACGTGTTGCCTTCATGAGTCCTGCAACGTGTCTGTCATT
>RKRS01000066.1 GCA_007571275.1 Dehalococcoidia bacterium | reverse complement strand
GCAAAATCCTGGCGCATGTGCTCGATCTCATGCTCGACCAACGCCGGCGGATACTCGAGCGTGGCCCGCTCGACCGTTGCCTGCATCACGGCCTGGCTAAACGATTCGTCGGCTTGTCGATCAGTCTGTTCCCGAAGGCCTGACTCAACTCGCTCGCGCAACTCTGCGTAGGACTCGAACTCTTCCGACACCTCCATGGCGAAGTCGTCATCGGGCTCGGGCAACTCCTCTGATTTGACATCGTGGATCGTGACGGTAAACGTCACTGTCTTGCCAGCGACCTGCTCGTCGTCCCAGTCTTCATCCACGTCGATGGGGATGACGTGCTCTTCACCGACGGCCACACCGACCAGCTTCTCGCTCAGTCCCGGCACACCGATCACCGAGCCTTCGCGCAGATGGAACTCAGCGCCCGGTTGATCGAGGATTTGTTCGCCGTCGACCTCCGCGCGCACGTCTGCTGTTACACGGTCGTCGAGTTCCGGCTGACGCTCGACCGGTTCGAGCAGGGCGTGTTGGCGACGAAGCTCCAGCAGCCGCTCCTCGACCATCTCTTCCGAGAACTCGCTCTCGGGCTTGGCGACGGAGATGCTGCGATAATCGCCAAGTTCGACCACGGGCGGCAGCGGAATCGTCGCGGTGAAGGTGACCGGTTGACGCTCGGTGATTTCAACACTGGGCTGACCGACCGGCTCAAGGCCTTCCTGTTCAAGCGCCTCAGTGAGCGCCTGCGGGATCAATCGTTCAGCGGCCTCTTCGAACACGGCATCCGCTCCGAGGGCGCTCTCAACCACCCGTCGCGGCGCCTTGCCCTGACGGAAACCGGGGATGCGATAGCGCTGGGAGAGACGGCGCGCGGCCTGGTCGAGTGATTTCTTGACGCGGGCGTCATCCAGCTCGACTTCGAGCAGCATCTGCGCCTCGGGGATGCGTTCAGCGGTAACTTTCATGGATCAACCTTCATGGCATAGCTGCGCTTGAGGATATCAGCGGATCGGTCTAGCGCCCGCGCGGATTGAGGACATCGTTGATCGCGTCGCCCAGGAGGTTGAAGGCGAGCATCAGCACCAGCAGGAACAGCCAGGGCACCGCCATCAACCATGGATACAACAGGAAGCTCGTGCGGCCGCCGGCGTTTTCGACGAGAATCCCGAACGACGCGGTGGGCGGCGTGATGCCAATTCCCAACCAGGTCAGGACCACTTCGCTGCCCGCGATTTCACCCAGTGACGCGCTGAATCCCACCACAAACCAGGGAAGTATTCCAGGAAACAGGTGCCTGATCAGGACACGCGGAGTTCGCGCGCCAACGGTTTCTGCCGCCAGGATGTAATCAGACTCGCGCAGGGCGAGCACCTGAGCTCGATAGAAGCGAGCCGATCCTGCCCAGCCCACCAGTGAAGTCGCGAAGACAATGAGGACGTAGTCATCGACCCCCTGGGCGATCAGCCACTCCTGGCCAGTCGCCGCTTCGATCGCCCGAAACCACTCTTCCCATGGGTCCCTGAACACTGTGACGACGACGATGAGAAACAGCAATCCAGGCATCGCCAACATGACATCGCCAATGCGCATGATGATCTGGTCGACCAAGCCGCCGCGATAGCCGGCGAGCAACCCGAGTCCGAGCCCCAGGAACAGGTTGCCGAACAGCACCGCAATCACGCTGATGATCAGCGTGGTTCGCAACGCAAACATCGCTCTGGCGAACAGATCGCGCCCATTTCGATCCGTACCGAACCAGTGTCGGGTAGAGGGTCCCTGCAGGGATTCATCTCCACTGAGGACCAACTCGGTCCGCGCCGGGAGCAGCGTCTCTTCAGTCAGCGGCCCATACGCTTCCACGACCTCGGGGTTGAGCTGGTTCAGCGTCGCAATCTCCACGCCGAGGCGCGACGTGAACGCCCCGAGCGTTTCAGGACTGCCGTCTACCTCGCGGATCGAGCGGCGCTGACTCAGATTGGACTGGTTGGGATCCTGCAAACCGATGTCAATGCCGAACGCGTCGAGCATGGTGTAAGCGCCAGCTCCATACAGCACCACAATGACGCTGATACAGACAACGGCGATTTTCTTGCGCAGAATCGCGCGCAGGGCTCGCATCCACGGCGATTCTGACTTCTCGGGGATCGCCCACTGCGGCTGAGCTTCCACGCGAGAGGTCATGATTGCCGCGCCGAGAACCGAATCCGCGGGTCGATGAAGATGTACATCACATCGATCAACGCGTTGACGACAATGAACAACGTTGCGGTGAGCAGTGTGAAGCCGAGAATGACATTGAAATCGCGCTGGGTGATCGACTGGAACACGAACGCGCCAACGCCCGGGACGCCATAGATAGTCTCGACAATGATTGAGCCTGTCACGACCCCAACAATCGAGAGTCCGAAGACAGTGGAGAGCGGGAGCAAGGCGTTACGCAGTACGTGGCCGTAGAGAATGCGCCGCTCCGTCAGGCCTTTCGCCCGGGCGGTGCGCACGTAGTCATCATCGATGGTCGACAGGGCGCTGACACGTACGAACCTGGCCATCCCACCCAGCGATGGCAGCGTGAGGCACAACACGGGCACGATGTACGAGGCGGGGTCGCCCGGCGTCCAGACATTGGGCACGTTGAACCCAAAGAATCTGAATACATCATCAATCCCGTTGACCAACAGCACGATCATCAGAATGGTGAAGATGGGCGAGGGAATCGAATCGAAGATCTTGAGTCCACCAATCAGCGTCGGATCCTGCCAACGGCCGCGGCGGACAGCGGCGTACACTCCCATCGGAATACCGAGACCAAACACCAGCGCCATGGAGATCAGGTTGATCTGCGCCGAGACCCAGATGCGCTCGCCGAGCAACTCCTGAACCGAACGCACCGGTGACCGATAGTAGTAGGACGGCCCCAGATCGCCGCGCGAAACCACTCCCCAGACGTAGCGGGCGAATCGCTCGACATACGTGCCCTCGAGGCCGAACTCCTCGCGAATCTCCTGGGCGCGTTGAGGCTCGATGCTGCGCGCCCCGGCGATGATCTTGACTGGATCACCGGGCACGGCGTGAGTCATGGCATAGGTCAAGGCCATGACGGCAAAGACCAGAATTGGTACCAGGAGCAATCGCCGAACCAGGATCGGAATTGCGCCTGAGATCATGGCTCGCCCTTCGGGCGTCGAGGGTCGGCCGGACGTCTATTCCTCGATGCTGACGAAGCGGAGATGCGGGATCACCATTCGCGTCGGCTCGTAGTTCTGCACGTAAGGCTTGACCAACTCGTGGGCGACTGAGTAGTAGAGCGGAATCCAGACCGCGCCTTCGACCAACGCGCGATCGATCTCCCGATACAGATTGGTGCGCATCTCCTGGTCGAATGAATAGCGCGCCTGCTCAAGCTTCGCATCGATCTCCGCATCGTTGAGCTGGGTGTCGTTGCCCAACGAGGCGCTATGGAATTTGTAGTCGAGCACATTGTGCGGGTCGGGGTAGTCAAGGCTCCATCCGAGTGAGAAGAACCCGTACAACCCGCGGTCGATGTCCGAGATAAAGCTGGCGAACTCGACCTGTTGGATCTCAACCTCCAGACCCAGATGCTGGCGCCACATGTCCTGAATCGCCTCGATGCTGGGTCCCGGTGTGGCGCCGGCGCCAGAGATCGTCAGGCGAATTTCGTCAAGCAAGGGCGTGCCGGCGTACCGCGACGCAGCCAGATACTCCTGCGCCAGCTCCGGGTCGAAGACCAGGCCTGGATAATCGGAGTCATGAGCGACCAGGCCCGGTGGAACAATCTGTCGAGCCTGAATGAGCAGATCGTCCTGGACCTCCTGGGTGATCGTCGTCTTGTCAATCGAGTGAGCCAACGCCAGACGCACATTGACATCGTCAAAGGGCGGCGTCGACACATTGAATGCGAGGTAGAAGATCGACAACTCCGAGCGGGTCACGTACTGCGCGTTCAGGTCGGACGCCGGATCGCGGACGCGCTCAATGTCGTTGAGGCCGACAAACGCCTGATCGAGTTCGTCGTTCTCAAACTGCTCGACCGAGCCACCCGCGAACCGCACCGAGACCTTCGCGACGCCGGCCGGCTCAAGGTGATAGTCATCGAATCGCTCGAGCGTGAGGCCCTCGCCGAGCTGCCACTCAGTCAGGCGGAAGGGGCCGCTGCCGTTGGGGTTGAGCGCCCAGCGCTCGGGATCTGCCTCCACCTGTTCCCGATCCAGCACATAGCCAGTGGGGTAGGTGAGCTTGTAGAGGAACACCGGCGTCGCCTGCAGGATGGTGATGTCAAGCGTGTACTCGTCGACCACCTGAATGCCCACTACCTCATCGGCGCGTCCGCGCACGTACTCGGCCGCGCCGACGATGTCACCGAGAAAGTCTGGCGCCGTTGGCGAGAGCGTTTCCGGGCGCAGATTGCGCTCGAGGCTCCACTTGAAGTCATCAGCGGTGATCGCTTTCCCGTCATGGAATGTGGCGTTATCGCGGATCGTGAAGCGATAGGTCACCGTCCCATCATCATTGATCGTGGGGCCGGGGACCGACTCAGCCAGATCGGGCGCGATCCGCAGGTCGCGGTCCAGAACCAGCAGACCACCGAAGATCTCAACCGCGATGACGGCCGAACTGACATCGGTGATCTGAGCGGGATCGAGGTTGATCGGTTCATTCCGAGCAATTCGGAACTCGCCACGCTCACGTGGAGCGAGGGGATCTGCGTCGTCCGACGCACCAGCCTGAGCCTGAGCGGCGCCGGACTGTTGCTGCTGTTGTTGAATCGTCGCCTGACGTTCCTGTCGGGTGGCCTCCTGCTGGTCTTGCTCGGTCTGCGTTCGTTCTGTCTGTGCGACACGTTGCTGCTGAGCCTCAGGTTGTGGCTGTTCCTCATCGCCCCCGCAAGCCACAAACAGGATCGCGGCGGCGCCCAAGGCAAGCGCAACGAGCAACAGCCTGAGCGGATTGAAATGCTGCAGCGCTCGCTCAATGTGATCCACGTTCACGCTAGGACCCCTCACTTCCATCAGTCTCCCCGAGCGCCCAAATCCCATCTATCTATCGAAGATTATCACTCAGCGACGACGACGACGGCTTCCCGCACTCGCAAATGCAGTTCCTCCAGTTGCTCATCGGTAATCGGCATTGGGGCGCCGGTCATGGGGTCCGACGCGGACATGGTCTTGGGGAAGGCGATCACCTCGCGGATGTTCTCCGTGCCGGCCAACAGCATCGCCACTCGGTCGATGCCGAAGGCGAAGCCGCCGTGTGGCGGCGCGCCGTACTCGAACGCGTTCAGCATGTGCCCGAAACGCTGCTGAGCTTCCTCGGCGTCGACGCCAAGCAACTCGAAGATCTGCATCTGCAGCTCGCGCTCATGAATCCGAATCGAGCCGGAGCCAAGCTCGAAGCCGTTGCAGATCGTGTCGTAGGCGCGAGCGCGAACCTGGGCCGGGTCGCTGTTGAGGAGGTGCGCGTCCTCAGACTGCGGCGCGGTGAAGGGATGGTGCAGGGCATCCCAGCGCTGGCTCTCTTCATCCCATTCAACCAATGGGAAGTCTGTAATGAAACCGAAGTTGAGGATGGAATCGTCAATCAAGTCGAGCCGACGCGCCAGCTCGCGTCGGATGCCGTCGAGCACAGTGGAGACCATGCCAGGCGCTCCCGCCGCAAGCAACACCAGGTCACCGGCTGACGCGCCGCAGCGTTCACCGACCCTGCGCGCGTCATCAATGCCGAGATGTCGTAACACGGGTGAGCGAATCTCGTCTGCGGTCGCCTCCGACGGATCGGCGCTGAATTGCAGCGAGACCAGGCCTGGCGCCCCCATCGTCTTGGCCAGGCTGGTGAAGGCGTCTACCTCGCGGCGTGACAGCGACGCGCCGCCAGGCATTACGATCCCGCGTACGCGTCCGCCGCGAGCGATCGTGCTGGAAAACACTCCGAATCCTGACATCTCAGCGATGTCAGAGCAGTCGGACAGCTCGAGGCCATAGCGCAGATCGGGCTTGTCGGAGCCGTAGCGCTCCATCGCCTCGTGCCAGGACAGGCGCGGGAAGGGGCGCGGTACCGTCAGATCGGGACGCAACGCCGCGGCGAGTCCGGCGAACAGGTCCTCCAGCAGTCCGAGAATGTCCTCCTCTTCGCAGAACGACCATTCGAGGTCCAGTTGGACAAACTCGGGCTGGCGGTCTGCGCGCAGATCCTCGTCGCGAAAACAGCGGGCGATCTGGAAGTAGCGTTCGACGCCAGCGACCATCAGCAACTGCTTGAACTGCTGCGGAGCCTGCGGCAGCGCGTAGAACGCACCCGGGGTCAGCCGGCTGGGCACCACGTAGTCACGCGCGCCCTCGGGCGTCGCCGCGACCAGGATCGGCGTCTCGACCTCCAGAAACCCTTGCTCCGTCATGAAGTCACGGATGAATTGGTTGAGTCGGTGGCGCAGTTCTAGCGTGGCAATCATCGACGAGCGGCGCAGGTCGATGTAGCGGTACTGCATCCGTACGAGTTCGTTGACCTCGTCGTCTTCACTGACAGAGAACGGCGGCGTCTTGGCTGCGTTGAGCACCTCAACCGATGTGGCCACGACTTCAACATCACCAGTTGCGATGTTGGGATTGCGGGTCGCCTCGCTGCGCTCGATAACATCGCCGACTATGCGCAGGACGTACTCGCCGCGCACTCCGTTGGCGACGGCGTAGGCGTCCGGATGGTCATCGGGCCGCACGACGACCTGGACGATACCGTCTCGGTCGCGCAGATCGATGAAGATGAGCTGCCCGTGATCACGTCGCCGATGCACCCAGCCGGCTAGTGTGACCGTCTCGCCAGCGTGTGTCGCCCGCAATGTCCCGCAACCATGTGTTTTGAGCACGAACGCCTCCAACCATTCAGTCTGATTGAGTGTGTCACCATGTCGGATCGCGGGCAATCAGCGCGAACACTCACGGGACTCATAGACTCGCGATATGACAGACTCGCCGCTCGGCCTCTACATCCACGTCCCGTTCTGCACGGTGAAGTGCGCCTACTGCGACTTCAACTCCTACGCAGGCATCGAGGACTTGCAATCCGAATGGGAAACGGCGGCGCTGAACGAACTGTCGCTCTGGACTCCGCGATTAAGCGATCGAGAGATTTCGACGGTCTTCATCGGCGGTGGGACGCCAAGCCTGCTTCCCGGTTCGTCGGTTCGGCGGATGCTCGACTGCGTCAGGTCCGCATTGCGCCTGTCCCCAGATGCGGAAATCACGCTGGAAGCGAATCCTGAAAGCGTCGAATCATCGCGGCTGGCGATCTATCGCGCGGCGGGCGTCAACCGGGTCTCGATGGGCGTGCAGTCACTTGATGCATCGGAGCTGGTCTTTCTCGACCGAATCCACAGCGCAGAACGCGCGCAGCAGGCATTCAGGGAGATACGCGCGGCCGGCTTCGACAACGTCAACCTCGATCTGATCTACGGGCTGCCCGGCCAGTCGCTCTCGACCTGGCAATCAACGCTTGAGCAAGTGTTGCACTGGAACGGGAGCGGTCCCGACCACATTTCCTGCTACGCCCTCACGGTGGAGGAAGGGACGCCCCTGGCGGCCAGGGTTGCTGCCGGGCATGTCGTCGAAGCAGACCCGGATCATGTGGCCGAGATCACGGACTGGACGACGGAACAGCTGACACAGGCAGGCTACGAGCAGTACGAGACCAGCAACTACGCGCGCGATGGCCTCAGGTGCCGTCACAACCTGATCTACTGGCGAAACCAGGAGTACGCCGCCATCGGACCGGGCGCGCATGGCTTCATCGACGGGATTCGCTTTCACATCGTGCGAAGTCCGCGGATGTACATCGAGCGCTTACGTCAAATCGGCGCTGCGTTCAGCGGCATAGCGGGTCTACCATCGCCTGCCATTGCCGAGGCCGAGCGAGTTGGCGAACTCGAGAATCTGATTGACATGCTCACGTCAGGCTTACGCCTGATGGAAGGCATCGACGAAGCTGCGCTACCGGACATCTATCAACAGATCCGCCCCGTGCTTGACTGGGCGGTCGAGAACGGTCTCGCGCTGCGCCGCGACGGCCGAATCAGTCTGACTCGTCGCGGACACGCGGTCGCCAACGAAATCTTCGTGCGGCTGCTTGAGCCAGACCAGACCTAGCGCTCCGACAGCTCGTCGATGTCGATGCAGTCGAGCAGAATCTTGCCGAAGTTGCGGTTCTCGGCCATGTACTGATGCGCAGCGGCCGCTTTGCTGAGCGGGAAGACCGAGTCGATGATCGGCTTCATCTCGCCACTGATGATCGCCGGTTCCAAGTGAAGCTGATAATCGCGCGTGATCCCCGCGCGATCGATCAGCGGTCGTGAGCGCATCACGGTGCCGAATATCCGTAGTCGTTTCTGCAGGATGACGCCGAGATTGGTCTCTGCGCGAGCGCCGCCCATCAGACCGACCAGCACCAAACGACCGGCCGTGGCCAACGACTTCAGGTTCGTATCCCAATAATCTCGACCGATGACGTCGAGGATCACATCGACTCCCTGGCCATCAGCCTGCTCACTGATGACGTCGGCAAAGTCCTGCTCGCGGTAGTTGATCGTCACATCAGCCCCAAGCTCACGGGCACGCTCGCACTTCTCCTCAGAGCCGGCGGTGATCCAGACTTCGGCGCCGATCAGTCGGGCAATCTGAATCGCGGCGATGCCCACGCCACTACCGCCGGCGTGGATCAGAATCCGCTCACCTGGCAGGGTTTGGCCCAACGTGCGGACAGCGGTGTTGGCAGTGAAAAAGACTTCCGGGATCGAAGCGGCCTCGTGGTATGTCAACTGGTCCGGGATCGGCATGGCCAGTGATTCATGCAGGGTCGCCAGCTCGGCATACCCACCGCCACCCGACAGCCCGTAGACACGGTCGCCAACCGACAGCCCGCGAACTCGAGAGCCTGCTTCAATGACCTCACCGGCGAGTTCCAGCCCGAGAATGTCTGACGCCCCATGCTGTGCCGGATAGTTGCCTATCCTCTGCATGATGTCAGCGCGGTTGAGCGCGGTGGCATGGATGCGGATCAGCACTTCCTCGTCGCTCGGTCGTGGGTCGGGGACTTCGTCCAGGCGCAGTGAGTCGGCGGTCCTACCTGGCGGATCTACAACAATGGCTTTCATCGCACATATCCTCATTCACAGAGAGTGTTCAGTCGTCAGGGTAAACGCGTGTATGTGATCGGTACGGCCGGGCATGTCGACCACGGGAAGAGCGCGCTGGTGCAGGCGCTGTCGGGCATCAACCCGGATCGCTGGGCGGAGGAACGGGCGCGCGGTCTGACGATTGACCTGGGTTTCGCCTGGTGCGAGTTGCCATCCGGTCGGGCGGTCAGCATCGTCGACGTGCCCGGCCACGAACGCTTCATCAAAAACATGCTGGCAGGCGTCGGCGGGATCAACCTGGCGCTACTGGTCATCGCTGCCGATGAGGGCGTGATGCCACAAACCCGCGAGCACCTGGACATCCTCGATCTGCTCGACATCGAACGCGGGCTGGTCGCGCTGACCAAGGTTGACCTCGTCGATGACGAATGGATCGCCCTGGTGGAGGAAGAGATCGAGGAGTTACTGGCGGACACGACGCTGGCCGGATCGCAGATAGCGCCAGTCTCAGCGCTCAGCGGGCAAGGGATTGATCAATTGCGGGCGCTGATTGATGCAGAGATAGACGATCTGCCGCCGATCGCGAATAGCGGGCGACCGCGTATGCCGATTGATCGAGCGTTCTCGATCGCTGGCTTTGGCGCTGTCGTCACCGGCGCCCTGCTCGATGGTGAACTGTCGGTTGGTGACCACGTCGTGATCGAACCGGGTCAGATCGAGTGTCGAGTGCGCGGTCTGCAATCACACGAGCAGTCCCTGGACACTGCGCCGCCTGGAGCGCGGACCGCAGTGAATCTCAGCGGCGTTTCAGCCAACGACATCGAACGCGGCATGGTGCTGACCTCTCCCGGCTGGCTCGAACCGACAGCCGCGCTCGACATTCGCCTGCGAGCGGTATCGGGCGCAGCGAAGCCGCTCCCGCACAATGCCACGCGGATACTGCACAGCGGCGCCGATGAGGTACAGGCGCGGGTTCGACTACTGGAGGGGGAATCGCTGGCGCCCGGTGAATCAACCTGGGCGCAGCTGCGGTTGGAACGACCGATCGCCGCGACGCGAGGTGATCATTTCGTCCTACGATCCGCCGATGCAACGGTCGCGGGCGGGCGGATCGTCGATACGCGCCCGCGTCGTCACCACCGCAACGACGCGTCAACGCTCGAAGCGTTGCAGCGACTGCTCGATGGCTCGCCTGACGACAGGCTGCTCACCCTGCTCCAACGGATGGAACCCGTTCGGTGGGGCGAGTTGGCGGCGCGTAGCGAGCTAGCCCCTGACGAAGCGCTGGCGGCGGTCGAGCAACAGCTTGCCGATGGCGCAGTCGTCGCGCTCGATGAACACGGTCTCTCTGAAACAGCGACGCTAATCTCCGAAGTGGGTATGGGAGCGTTATCGGCCCGGGCTGAACGAATCGTTCAGGAGTATGTCCAGCAGTACCCGCTGCGCGCTGGATTGCCGCGAGAGGATTTGCGCAGTCGCGTCAACCTACCTCAGCGCGCATTCGCATACTTGCAGCAACATCTCACCGATTCGGGCCGTCTGATTCTCAACGACAGTTCATTCGATCTCCCCGACCGCATCGTCGCACTGAGCGAGACTCAGCAGTCGGAGGTCGATTTGCTCCTGCGACGACTGGAGAAACAGGGTATCCGTCCCGAGTCCGATCCCAGACTCGATCCCGATTTGCTTGAGTATCTCGAAGCACGCCGATTGATCGTGCGACTCAAGGGCGGCGTTAACCTTGATCGGGCAATCTACGACGACATGGTCAGTCAAACGCGAGCGTTGCTGGAGACCCAGGAACGGGCGACGCTAGCAGACGTGCGCGACCGGCTGGGAACGAGCCGCAAAATCGCGCAGGCGTTCCTTGAACATCTCGACACCAATCGGATCACTCGTCGTGTCGGAGATGCGCGGGTTCTGAGGCGCGGTTAGGCCCGTCGTTCGACTCTGCGGACCACACGACGCTCATCGCCGAGACGGAAGAGGCGCGGCAGCGTGCCGTCTTGCCAGAGGTAGACGATCTGGCTCGCGACCGCGATGGACGAGTAAGTCCCGGCGACCGTGCCGATGAACAGGACCACGACGAACGGTCGAATCGTGACCCCGCCGATCAGCAGTAGAGCCAAGAGCGCCAGCACAACGGTGATCGAGGTGTTCAGCGACCGTCCCAATGACTGGGTAATCGCTGCGTTGACCACACGGCGAAAGTCTTCGCGTGGATCAAGCAGGAGGTTCTCACGGATCCGATCGAATACGACAATTGTGTCGTTGACGCTATACCCGATGATCGCGAGGAGCGCGGTGACGAACATCGCGTTGACCTCGAGGCCGGCGATTTGCCCTCCGATGGCGAATGCTCCCGCCACGATCGTCACATCGTGCAAGAGGGCGACGATCGCCGCCGATCCGTAGAGCACTGGATTGGGCAGGCGGCGGAAGGCGAGCGAGATGTAGATCAGAATGGCGGCGGCGGCGACAGCCAGCGCGACACCCGCATCGCGCGCGATCTCTACCGACAGCGTTCCCGATACTGAAGAGCTTTGCAGCACGACGATCGGCCCGATTTCGCCGCGCAGCGCTTCATTGATCCGTTGCCGCAATCGCTCGAGATCACCATCGGACGGCTGCTCGACCCGAACTCGATAGGCGGAATCAGCAGTGGCCTGAATTCTTGCGTCACCGAGGTTGACCGCCTCCAGCGCAGCGCGAACGTCGTCCTGAGTCACACTTCCGGGGAACCAGAACTCACTGCGTACTTCCGATTCGCCGACGTCGAGGTCCAGACTGACGCTCGGCGGAAGTTCGCTGTCGAGCGTGTCCGTAATCAGCTGGGAAACCGCGAGTCCGTCATCGAGCGACGGAGGACTGAGGGTCGCCGTGATCACGAACGCGCCGTCATCAGCCTGGCTGGCGGATAGCAATGCGCCTTCGGAAGCTGGGTCGATTTGCTCGATGGCTTCGTTCACGTCATCAAGATCGGTCTCGCCCAGGAACCGTACCTCGGTTTCCAGACCGCCAGCGAAATCCAGGCCAGCTTCGAACTGCCAAAGCGCCAGGCCGATCAGCGAGGGCACAATCATCAGCAGGGAGATGACCGCGTAGAACCGGCGTCGGCCGACAAAGTCAATCATGCGCTCGCGCCTCCACCTCCGCTGGCGCGAGGTCGCACTGTCATTTGGCGGACGCCGAACAGTCGTAAACCTCGGACCCAACCGGTGCTGACGGCAATCGTCATGAAGTTACGGGTCACAAAGATCACGGTGACAAAGCTGAATCCCGTGCCGACCAGCAACGCCAGAGCGAATGACTTGATCAGATTCTGATTCAGCGCATCGGCGAAGAGCCAGAGGATCGCCACCGTGATGATGGTTGAGACATTGCCATCGCGAATGGCCGGCCATGCTCGAGCCCAGGCGGTATCAACCGCTCCGGACAAACTGCGACCCAGCCGCAGCTCCTCCTTCAGACGCTCGAAAATCAGCACGTTGCCATCGACTGCGAAGCCGATCGAGAGGATCAGGCCAGCAACGCCGGCGAGCGTCAGCGTGATCGGTACCAGCTTGAAGGTCGCCATGACGCCTGCCGCATAGACAACCAACGCCAGCGCAGCAACCAGGCCGGGCACGCGGTAGTAGATGATCATAAAGACGACGATGGCGAGAAAAGCGACGACGCCCGCCTGGACCGTGTCAATCACGGAGTCCTCGCCCAGCGTCGCCGCGACCTCGGTGCTCTGCAGTACGCGCAGATTGATCGGCAGAGCGCCAGCGCGAAGCTGGCGGCGCAGCGTGATCGCGTCTTCCTCGCTGAGGCCGCTGATGATCCCGCTGTCGGAAATCACCGCATTGACGGACGGGCTGGAAATCAGCTGCCCGTCGACGAAGATGCCAAGCGCGCCGCGCGACTCGAACAGGCGACGGGTGATCTGCTCCATCAATCGCGCGCCTTCGTCGTCCAGCTCAAAGAGCAGGGCTGGCGAACCGGCCTGATCGATGGTGCGCGCGATGGAGTTGGCGATCAGGTGACGGCCGGTCAGTTGGACCTCGGCGCCGACGGCGTTGATCCCGCTCGCGGGTATCCAGCGCGCGCCATTGGCCACAATCACATCCTCATCGGGCGGTGGAATGAAGTAGGGGTCGGCGCGACGAACAAATCGGTCGTCATTGCTCGGCAGCGTCGTGTCCCAGACGTCATCGATCGCCGCCCCAATCTGCAGCTGACTGAGAGGCAGCTGCTGTTGCGGCTGGGCCGGATCGATGGAACGAAATTCCAGTAGCGCGGTTGAGCCAACCAAATCTGACGCCTCGTCCGCATCGACGCCTGGAATCTGGGCATTGATTCGATCCGTGCCAACGACCGTGACCTCCGCCTCGGAGATGCCGAACCCGTTGACGCGATCCTCGATCACGCGCTGAGATTCCGCGACCGCCTCCTCCAGCGAAGCGTCGTCGACATTGAGCGGTAGCACGATCTCGAAGATGTATTCGGGCAGCGGCAGGTCATATGATTCCGCATCCAGCTCGGCCAGATCCGGATTCAGACTGATGAGATCATCCAGGGCGACGCCTTCGCGCTCGAGGAACTGCGTGAGCGACTCGCCGCGTCGCACGGGCGCGGCTTCTCCGGCAACTTCCAGCGTGATCGACACGCCCCCGGCAAGGTCCAGGCCAAGCCGGAATTCATCTCGGTTCCAGTCTCCGACGTTGACGCCCCCGCCACTTGGCCAGGGGATGAAACTGGGCAGATAGCGATCAGGATTGCCCGGCCAGGACGCCGCGATGGCGAACCCGGTCAGAATCAGGATCACGACGAAGATGTAGGCGTCGCGGAACTTGAAACGTCGGATGAAGTCCATTGCCTACGAGGTCACCCATCAACCACTTGCGCCCTGGCGATCGGAGCCGAGACGCCGCTTTGGAGACGTTCTGCGCACTCTATCCCGCTTATGTCCATTCAGCATAGGTACGGCGCGGTTTGTATTCAGCCAAGCACGACGCCAGGTGTTAGTCGTCGACGCTGCTGTGCTCGCGCTCCACTGTCTCGGCAGCGCTGCTGATTCGCTCTTCGACTGCGCCAGTGCGCGCGCGGACCACAACATCCTCCGACAACCGCAGGAGGACGATCATCGGGCCGTCCTCGGGTGTCTCGACACCATCCACTTCCGCGATCAACCCACCGCGGGTGAGCACGGTGTCGCCGACGCGCAGCTCGTGCAGATCGCGTTGTCGGCGTCGTTCCTCTGAGCGAGCGGGACGAATGAAGAAGAGGTAGAACAATGCCACGACGAGCAGTGTGATCAGAATGACTTCGGTCATCTTGGTATTCTCCTGACGACCTACGGCTAGGCCGAGTTCGCGAGTTGCCTGGCGAGTCGGCGAGCCAACTCGCGCGCTTCATCGACCCCGACAATCATTCCGAGCGCCGCGGCCTCATCAATCTTCGCACGGATTTCTCCGACTCGGGGGCCGGGCGTGAGCCCGGTGACATCCATAATCGCATTGCCATCGAGCAGCCGTCCCGCTTGTTCAGGTCGTTTCGGCAGCCAGGTCAGAATCCGCGCGACATGCGCCACATATCCGCGCCAACGCGGAAGCAGCGCCTCAGCGCCCGCTGTTGCGAGCGAGTCGGCGAGAAACAGCCAGCAGAGCGGGATCGCCGCGTCGCCGAGCGCGGTGTGGAACCGGTGCAGCGCGCGATCGGTCGGCGGTTTGCCTGGCGAATGCACCTGGCCGGGTCGCAGATGTTGTTCGATCAGCAGCTCAACCTGTCGGACCGTTCTGGTCGGGAGCCTCAGCTCGGTCAACCGCTGCCTGGCCAGTTCGGCTCCCAACTCGGAGTGGCCGAAAAAGTGCGTCGAGCCTGCCGCGTCGACGCTGCGCGTTTGGGGCTTGCCGATGTCGTGCAGGAGCATTGCCAGCCTCAGTGGCAGTTTCCATTCATTGAGCGACTCGCGAATGGTCGGCACTGTCAGCAGCGGTTGTAATTCGCGCCAGAGCGCCGCGGCGTTCGCGCCTCGCGGTGTAGTAGTGGCAGTCAGTCGGGTGAGCCAGCGGACGGCGTCGATTTGGTGCCAGAACACATCGCGTCGATGCACCGGCCGCTGGTCGATATCGCGCCCCTCGGTCAGCTCGGGGAATATGCAGTCCAGTAGGCCGCTCTGCTCCAGACGACGCAACGCCCAGGGCAGTCGGTCACTGAGCAGGATTCGCTGTAGCTCGGTCCATTGGCGTTCGGCCGCAGAGCGAGCAATGAGCGCCGCATCGCGCTGCATGGCTGACCGTAACTCGGCATCGGGACGCCAGCCACGCTCCGCCTCCAGCCGCACCGCGCGAAGCATACGCAGTGGATCAGCTCTCAACGCGCTGCTCGTGACGAGCCGCAATACTCGCTTCTCGATATCGCCACGACCACCGAATGGATCGATCAGTGCAGCCACCAACTCACCATGGCGAAAGCGTCCAAGCGGAACTGCCATCGCGTTGACCGTGAAGTCGCGGCGTCCGAGATCGCGCTCGATGTCGCCGTCGGGCAGATTCCAGACATCGATTTGGCCGTCCGGCAGCGGAATGCGCCAGATATCGAAGTTGGTACTCAGCCTGACGACTGGAGCGCAGAGCGCATCGCCGGCCCGACGAGCACAGGCTTCAGCGTCAGCAACGGCGATGTCGATGTCGAACGGTTGATGTTGATCACCGGCGATCGCGTCGCGCACTGCTCCACCGACTACCCAGGCGCCATCCGCCTCCAGTGCGAACAGCGCCTGCGACGCATTACTCGCCATCGACTGCGTCGCCATCTTCATCGTCAGCCATCATCTCGTCCAACGTCCAGAGTTGGTCGATCGAGGGCACATGGTCGATGTAGACGCGCCCGTTGATGTGATCGATCTCGTGTTCCAGGCACTGGGCGAGCAGATCGTCCTCGGCGCGCACGCGGATCTCACGGCCCGACAGGTCCTGCGCCTTGGCCAGCACCCGAGCTGAGCGGGTCACGCGGCCTCGGTAACCAGGCACGCTCAGGCAACCTTCGATCAACGACCGCTCACCGCTGCGCTTGACGATCTCGGGATTGACCATGACAAAGGGGCGCTCACCCGGCATCCCGATCACGACCACACGCAGCCCCACGCCAATCTGTGGGGCTGCGATTCCGACGCCATAGGCGGCATGCATGGAATCGATCATGTCCGAGACCAGCGCACGCAGCGAGGCGTCGAAATTGCGCACTCGCTTCGCCGGAGTACGCAGGACGCCCGCATCACGCGGCAACGTGGTGATCGGATGCACGGCCATGGCGATCAGTCTGCTCCGGACAGGTTCAGTCGAGGGTCGGGTGCGGTTGACTCAGCTGCTCTTCAGCCCGTCGTTGTCGATCCTGATCGACCGCTGCGGCAATTTCCGGGTCGGACAGGGCGAGTATGCGTCCCGCCAACAGCGCGGCATTGACCGCCCCGGTGCGTCCGATCGCGACCGTCGCGACGGGTACGCCGCGCGGCATTTGCGCCATCGAGAGCAGGGAGTCGAGACCATCGGTGGCCCAGCCCTTGACTGGCACTCCGATGACCGGCAGCGGTGTTTTCGCCGCCACCGCGCCTGGCAGCGCCGCCGCGCCACCGGCTGCCGCGATGATCACCTTCAGCCCGCGACCCTGCGCCGCAGCCGCGTATTCGGCGGTCTCGTCGGGCGTGCGATGGGCTGAGAGGACGCGCGCTTCCCAAGAAATGCCCAGCGACTCGAGTGTTGAGGCGGTGTTCTTGATCGTCTCCCAATCCGAGTGCGAACCCATCATCACACCGACCAGCGGTCCATCCGTCATAGAGCCAATTTCCCTTTCGCTACCCACGCTGCTCAGTCAAATCACAAGATACTCCCGTGTAATCTGCAGCTATGACTACAACGATGCAGCTGCCCGCCTACGATCCCACCGAGATTGAACCGCGCTGGCGCGAACGCTGGGAGATCGACAGTCTCTACCACGTCGAAAATGACGATCCGCGTCCACCGTACTTCTTCCTCACCATGCTGCCCTACACCAGCGGCGACCTGCATATCGGTCACTGGTACGCGATGGCGCCGTCCGACGTGGCCGCGCGCTGGCATCGGATGCAGGGCAAGAATGTCCTATTTCCGCTTGCGTTCGATGCGTTCGGTTTGCCGGCCGAGAACGCCGCGATCAACAACAACACGCATCCCAAGCAGTGGACCTACGCCAACGTTGAGAACATGACGCGCCAGCTCAAAACGATGGGCGCGTCATTCGACTGGCGTCGAGAGTTTGCCACCTCCGATCCGGAATACTACCGCTGGACTCAGTGGTGGTTCCTCAAGCTCTACGAACACGGGCTGGCCTATCGCGGCCTGGCGGACTGTAACTTCTGTCCGGGCTGCGGCACCGTCCTCGCCAACGAGCAGGTGAATCGCAACGACGACGGCATCGGCGTGTGCGAGCGTTGCGATTCAATCGTTGAGGCGAAGCAGATGGAACAGTGGATGTTCCGCACCACCGCCTACGCTGACGAGCTGCTCAACTTCGATGGCATCGACTATCCCGAGCCGATCAAGCTGATGCAACGCAACTGGATCGGGCGTTCGGAGGGCGCGGAGATCTCGTTCCCGCTTGGTCAAGAGGTGGTCGGCCAGGACCGCATCACCGTCTTCACCACTCGCCCCGATACCCTCTTCGGTTGCACGTTCATGGTGCTCGCGCCTGAACACCCGCTCGTCGCCGGGTTAACGACCGACGAGCATCGCGCTGACGTTGACGAGTACATCGAGCAGGCGCGTCGGCAAAATGAGATCGAACGGCAGTCAACCAGGCGCGAGAAGACCGGCGTCTTCACTGGCGCTTATGCGAAGCATCCGTTCACGGGCGACGACATCCAGATCTGGATCGCCGATTACGTGCTGCTCAGCTACGGCACGGGCGCGGTGATGGGCGTGCCCGCGCATGATGAACGCGACTTCGCGTTTGCCAACGAACGCGGCATCCCGATTCCCGTCGTCATTGCTCCACCTGACTGGGACGGCGGCGATCTGGCGGAGGCATACACCGGGCCAGGCAGGATGGTGAACTCCGGTCGCTTCGACGGCATCGACTGGCAGGAGGGGAAGCTGGCCGTCGCTGACGCGCTCGATGCAATGGGATTGGGTGGACGCACCGTCTCTTATCGACTGCGTGACTGGTTGATCTCGCGTCAGCGCTACTGGGGCGCGCCGATTCCGATGATCTATTGCGACTCGTGTGGCATCGTCCCGGTACCCGAAGATGAATTGCCGGTCCTGCTCCCTGATGATGCCGAGTTCCTGCCCACCGGCGCTTCGCCATTGGAACGGCATGAAGGATTCGTCAACGCCGACTGTCCACAGTGCGACGAGGCGGGGAGACGTGAAACCGACACTATGGACACGTTCATGTGCTCCAACTGGTACATGTACCGCTACGTCGATCCGCATAATCATCACGCGCCAATCGATCAGGAACTGGCCAGGAACTGGCTGCCGATCGACCAGTACACCGGCGGCGCCGAGCATGCCGTCATGCACCTGTTCTACGCTCGATTCTTCGCCAAGGCGGCGCGTGACATGGGCATCCTCGAGATCGACGAACCGTTCGCGCGACTCTTCAATCAGGGCACGATCACCAAAGACGGTTTCAAGATGTCGAAGTCGCGCGGCAACGTGGTCAATCCCGATGAGTGGGTTGAGAAATTCGGCGCCGACACCGTCCGTCTGTACCTGATGTTCCTGGGGCCGTGGGAAGCGGGCGGCGACTGGGACGACAGCGGCATCCAGGGTCAGTGGCGCTGGCTCAATCGCGTCTGGAATCTTGCCTTGACCAATGTCGAAACAGGTGGAGACTCAGCCGACGCAATTCGCCGCGCGACACACGCGATGATCGGCAAGGTGTCGCAAGACATCGAGCGCTTCCGCTTCAACACGATGATCGCGGCAATGATGGAGTTCACCAACGAGCTACAGAGCATCCGCGAGCAAGGCGCTGTCGATGCCGATGCCTGGCGCGAGGCGATCGATTCACTCTTGCTCTGCCTGGCGCCGTCCGCGCCGCACATCACGGAGGAGTTGTGGCAACGGACCGGCCATAGCGGTTCGGTGCACGAGCAGCAATGGCCGGAGTACGACGAGGCGCTGGCGCAGGCGGAAACCGTTACGGTGATCGTCCAGGTCAATGGAAGATTGCGAGAGAAGCTGGCACTGGCCCCGGGAGTCTCCCAGCTCGACGCCGAGTCTGCCGCGCGATCGTCGGCCAGAGTCACGGACCAGCTCGCCGGCAAAACACTGCGCCGCGTGATCTGGGTACCGGACAAGCTGCTCAACTTCGTCGCCAACTGACCACCCTTGCCGTTCGGATGGACGCATGGTCCAGCTGCAGCTGCCGTCCTATCAGGGACCACTCGACCTGTTGCTCGAACTGATCGAGTCGCGCAAGATGGACATCTCTGAGCTGTCGCTTGCGCAGGTGGCTGATCAATACCTGACGCAAGTCACGGCGCTGTACCCGTCAGATGGCGTGATCAGTCCTGAACAGGCCGACGCGCTTGCCGCCTTCATCAGCATCGGCGGTCGACTGGTGCAGCTCAAAGCCCGACAGCTGCTCCCGAGCAGGGATGAAACCGTTGAGGACGATGAGTCAGCAGCCGACGCGCGCGAGCTGATTGCGATGGTGCAGGAGTACCAACGCTACCGCGACGGCATCGCCCAACTAAGTCAGCGGGACCGCGCGCAAGAACGTTCCTATACGCCGCTCGCTCCTCCGCCAATCGACCGGCCATTGCCGGTCGGAATGTCTGACAACGTCAATCTGGAAACCCTGGCGCGGATTGTCCAGGAATTACTCGATCGCGCAGCCGAACGCGAAGCGCAGGAGCAGATCGCGCACGACGCGGCCATCGAGCGTCAGCGAATCACCGTGCACGAGCGAGCCGCCGATCTTCGCGCTCGACTCTTCAGTGCTCACGCGCTCTCATTTCGATCCTGGATCGCTGATGTGCGGTCACGGTTGGAATTGATCGTCTCGTTCATGGCCGTGCTCGAACTACACAAGTCGCTGGCGATTGAGCTGGAACAGCCAGACGACCGCTCAGACATACTGATCACGATGCTCCCCGACGCCCCCGAATCGGCCTGGGCAGCGGCGAACACGTCGTCGTTCGATCAGTGAGCCGTCAGGCATCAGGTCTGCGATACGCTAAGCCGCATCGGACTGTTCGATGATCTTCTGAAGGGGCCGTGCCAGGTGGTGACAGAGCTGGCTCGCTGGGAGCTGCGCCGAGCCTCACTCGGTCGCCCGACCGCGCTGACCATTGGCGTCTTCGATGGAGTCCATCGCGGCCACCAGACTGTCCTGAAGCATGTGGTCGACAGCGCTCACCGACACAACCTGGCTTCCGCAGCGATCACGTTTCATCCGCATCCACGACAGGTGCTCCGGCCTGACCTGACCATGGAGTACGTGACCTCGCTGGAAGATCGGCTCGCGCTGATTATGGAAACGGGACTCGATACGGTCGCCACGGTGTCGTTCACTTCGGATTTTTCCCTGACCGATGCAGGCGACTTCGTGCGCATGCTGGTTGAGGAGTTCCAGCTCGCGCGGCTGATCATCGGAGAGGATTTCGCCCTTGGTCGCCAACGCGGCGGTGATCCGCAAACGCTGAAAGCGCTCGGCGATGAACTCGGATATGAGGTCGAAGTGATTGAGCTGCTGACCAGCGATTCGACCGACAAGGTCTCATCCACCGAGATCCGCAACGCACTCGCGCAAGGCGATGTGCGGCTGGTTGGTGATTTGCTCGGACGACGATACTCATTGCATGGTCCGGTCGTAATCGGATTCAAACGTGGTCGCACCATCGGCTTTCCCACTGCGAATGTGGCGATTGGCAACGATCGCGCCATTCCTGCGCCCGGCGTCTATGCGACCATTGCGCACCTTGAGACTGGACCGACCGCCTCGGTCACCAACATCGGCGTCCGCCCGACCTTCGATGACGGGGGCGGTCTCTCGATCGAGTGTCACATCATGGACTTCGACGACGACATCTATGGCTCCGATCTGCGGGTCGAGTTTGTCGAGCGGTTGCGCGGTGAGCGTAAGTTCGCGGGCATTGACGCATTGGTCGAGCAGATCGGTAAAGATCGCGACGCGGCACAGGAGCTCCTGGCGCGCATGTCGTTCGGGACGTAGCCATGACTGAACAGGTCCCACCCGAGATCGCGGCGGAAGTCGAGCGTCAACACGCGCTGATCATGCGTGGCACCGCGTATGGCGATGAGGGCACGCGCCAGGTCATGGATCGCGAACTGCGCGTGCGCCTGACCGAGTCACTGATCGAGGAACGACCGCTGCGGGTATATCTCGGCGTCGATCCGACCTCGCCCGATCTGCACATCGGTCACTGCGTGACGCTGCGCAAGCTGGCGCTCTTCCAGCAGCTCGGTCATCAGTCGATCCTGCTGATCGGCGACTTCACCGGCCTCGTCGGCGATCCGTCGGACAAAGAATCGCTACGTCCCATGCAGGCTGCGGAAATCCTCGAACGCAATGCGGCGACGTACCGCGAACAGGCGTACAAGCTGCTCGATTCAGAGCTGACCGAAGTGCGTCGCAATAGCGAGTGGCTGGGCCAGATG
>RKRS01000211.1 GCA_007571275.1 Dehalococcoidia bacterium | reverse complement strand
GTCGGCGCGCGTTGGTAATTCCCACGGACGTCAGCGATTCCGCACAGGTCGACGCGATGGTCGAGCGCACGATCGCGGAATGGGGCGGGTTCGAGGTCATGATTGCCAACGCCGGTGGCGGTGGCGCGGCCTCGCTGAAGCATGTGATCGAGGTCTCGGACGACGATTGGCGCGATACGGTCGACCTGAACTTTTCCAGCGCGTTCTACTGCGCCCGCGCCGCGGCTCGACACTTCCGCGCCGAGTCCAAGCCGGGCGTCATCATCACCGTCGCCTCGGGAACGGCGATGCGCGGCGACGCCCGTCTGTTCGTCTACGGAGCGGCGAAAGCCGGCGTGATCACCATGACCCAGTCGCTGGCCACGCAGCTCGCGCGGGAACGGATTCGGGTCAACTGCATCGTGCCCGGCTTCGTCCTGCAGAAAGAGCTGCAAGGCCAGGATGAAATCGAGCGGGCGCGCAATCAGGGCTCGCGGATTCCCGTTGGGCGCGTCGGTGAGGCGTGGGAGCTCGGACCGCTAGATGTCTATCTCGCATCTGATGCGTCGTCGTATATGACCGGTGAGGCGTTCATCATCGATGGCGGCGGGCTGGCCGGTGGTCTCGCGCCGACTGGCTGGGACGTGCAGTCGGGGATCGGCGGAGTGCCGTCATCATGAGTCAGCAGAATCCACTACCGCCGCCCGAAACTGGCGAGGGTAAGCTCCAGGGGTTCGATCTCACCGACCGTCGCGTGATCGTCTACGGCGCGGAAAAGCCGGCCGCCACTGCAATCGTCGGAGCGCTGCGCGAGGCGGGAGCATCGGTTGGCGTGACCAGCGCCAACACCGACGGCACCTCGCTCTTCCGCCTCAAGAAGGCCGGCGGAACGGGACCGACCGAGGCCGTGGAGCTGTCCAACGGGACCAATGTGCAGGTGGCGACGCGCAAGATCAGCAAGGAGCTGGGCGGTGTCGACGCGGCGATCGTGGTTCCCCAGCTGTATCACGCGGCGCCGATCCGCAAGACGCTCGACGCCGACATCCAGCGCATCCTGATGGCCAACCTGGGCGGGACCTACGCCGCCTTCCGCAGCGCCACGCGCGAGTTTCGCGGCCGCCCGGGTCGGTTGATCGCCGTGCTGGACGCGTCAGCCGTGCGCGGCATGACGAATCTCAGCCTCTACAGCGCCGCCCAGTCTGGCGTGATCGGACTGGTGAGGGCGCTGAGCCAGGAGTTGGCGCCGAGCGGTACGACGGTGAACGCGATCGTGGTTGGCTGGACCGACTCAACCCCTGGTCGTGGCTCGTCGAACCCTGATGAGAACCTGCTGCTGCGCTTCATCCCGATGCGGCGCTTTGGCGAGCCGTCGGAAGTCGCGCCGCTGGCGGTCTATCTCGCCTCTGAAGCCAGCGGCTACATCACGGGTCAAGCCATCCAGGTCGACGGCGGCGTGCTGAAGCATCTCTAGGCGGACATCCTTCGCTTGCATTCGCCGCTAAGCAAAGGATATGACCGATCCTTTGCTTAGCGCGAAGTGAGACCGCGTTCGATCGGTGGTTCGAGGTGTAGCAGGTCGACCGTGACCGAGCGCAGTTCACTCCATCGAGTCGGTTGTGATGGTTGCTCGAATAGCGGCTTTGGCATCATTCGGAACGAGGATTGAGTCCAGCGCCTCAAGCTGAATCCGTCTCAGCAGTGTCGCGGAACACGGCTGCTGCTGTGCCAGTTGACCTTGTCGTATCTTCTGATTAAGCCGCTCCATGTCGAACAGACGGGCGTGCTCATAGGCAATACATGACTCGTGTCTGAGCCACGGGTGTTCGTGTGGTGCGATGATCAGGCAACCGGTCGGGCGTCTGCGATGTGACTCGTAGTGTGTCGTGAAGTTGGCGATCGCCACTTGGCCGGCGTCAGTTTCAGTGCTCAGCACGATGTGCAGATGGTTGCCTTCATCTACGCCCAGGACGGTTTCGCCCGGTTTGGTCATTCGCCCAGCAGGCGGCGGAACGCGTAGTGCGCGTTCGCAGCTTCCTCGACTTCGGAGATTTCGCTCTCTGAATAGTCGGCGCTGCGCAGAATCACCCGCGGATCAATCTCGATGGAAGATCCCGAGGGATCCTCCCACTCCGGAAGAGCGTGAGTATGTATCGCCAGTTCCCATTGATCGAGCGTTCCGAATTCTGCGTACACGCTGTCGAGAATTTGCAGATCGAAGTCGGACAATGCCCCGTAGTCCGAGTGCGATCCGCTGATCACCTGGTAGTCAGCCACTGCGCTCACGTACTTGGGCCAGGAGGCGTTGGCTTCGTATTGCTGCGCCTTGAGCAGATCCAGCACGTGGCTGAGTACAGGACCTCTCGACATTGACACGAGGCGGTCGCCTGTGATCGTGGAGCCGAGCTTCAACAGCATGCAGCGATCTGCGAGGTACATGAGCTTCATGAGCTTCATGTACTTCATCGGCTTGCTATGCCGGTTGAGAAGGTAGCCAGCAGCCTGCGCCGCTTTGCGTTCATCGAAGTGAAACTGCATGTGCATCCGCTCTCCGTGTCGCCAGCGTAGCTGTTGGTAGGCCGAAGTGTCGGAGGCGACTGCGACGCGACCCCGTATGCGTAGGCCCTAGACTGCTCCTATACATGTACGGAGCAGCCTGGAGACCTAACCGATGACTGACTTTGAAAACATTCTCTACCGCGTTGAGGATCGCAAGGCCTATGTGACGCTGAATCGACCGGAGAAGCTGAACGCGCTCTCGATTGCGCTGCAGGACGAGCTCTCGCAGGCGATGTGGGAAGCCGACAACGATACGTCGGTCCACGTCGTGATTCTCAGCGGGGCCGGCCGCGCGTTTTCGGCTGGTTACGACCTGACCGGCTCGACGCGTGATTCACAGGAAACCTATGACAAGGTCTACCGCGGCCGCGTCACCTTCGACGACGACACCTGGGGCATGGAGAGGGCGCAGCGCGCGCGGATGGCGATCTTCGACATGCACAAGCCGGTGCTCGGTAAGGTGCACGGCTACTGTCTCGCTGGCGGCACCGATCTGGTACTGCTTTCGGACATCATCATCGCCGCTGAGGACGCGGTGATCGGTTTCCCGCCGGTGCGCGCGATGGGTTCGCCGCCCGCGCATATGTGGCTCTACCACGGCGGCCCGCAATTCGCCAAGCGGATGCTGCTGACCGGCGACAGTATCTCGGGCGCGGAAGCGGCGCGGCGTGGGCTGGTTTACGACGCCGTTCCCGCTGACCAGCTCAACGAGACCGTCGAGGAGCTGGCCAACAAGATGGCGATGATCGACCACGAGCTGCTCTCGGCGAACAAGCGGATCGTCAATCTCGGGCTGGAAATCATGGGCGCGCGCACGCTGCAGCGGCTCGCCTCCGAGAACGACGCACGCGCGCATCTCGCGCCGGCCGTGATGGAGTTCGGCAAGATGTCGCGCGAGAAGGGTCTGAAGGCCGCGCTCGAATGGCGCGACAACCGCTTCGGCGATGGTCGCGGTTCGGCTGCGGCGCAACAGCGCAAGGCTGCGGCGACCTAACGCCATGGCAACGCCTGATCGGTTCCGACTGGATGGACAGGTCGTCCTGCTCACCGGAGCAGGTCGTGGACTGGGCCGCGCGATGGCGCTGGCCTACGCCGATGCCGGCGCCAGGATCGCCGGCGCTGCGCGGACGCTCGCGCAGCTCGAGGAAACAGCAGAGTTGGTCGCCGAGCGAGGCGGCGAAGCAATCTCGATCTCGACTGATGTCGCGGATTCTGATGCAGTCGAAGCGATGGTTGACCGGGCGATGTCTCATTTCGGCCGGATCGATGTCCTGGTCAACAACGCCGGCGGCGGCGCGGATGGCGACGGCTCGCCGCTGGAACAATTGACCGACGAACAGTGGCGCTGGGGCATCGACATGAACCTGACCTCGCAGATGCTCTGCGCCCGCGCCGTGTTACCACAGATGACCGAGCGCGGCTCGGGCGTGATCATCAACGTGGCCAGCGGCTTCGGACTGCGCGGCGGGCGCGACAACTGGATGTATGTCTCGGCGAAAGCCGGAGTAGTGAACTTCACTCGCTCGCTGGCCGTGACCTACGGGCCGATGGGCGTGCGCACCAACTGCATCGCGCCCGGCATCTTCCCGCACACGCCGCAGGCGCTCGAGCGCTGGCGCGGCGGACGCTACATCCCTGTTGGTCGCGCTGGTTTGGCATGGGAAATGGGACCGCTCGCGGTCTTTCTCTCTTCCGACGCCGCTGCCGGGATCAGTGGCGAGACCATCGCCCAGGACGGCGGCGGGCTGGCCGCGATCGGTCCGACCGGCTGGGCGCCGCGCATTCGCCTGACCGAACCGAGCTAAAGGAGTCGTCGATGTCAGAATTCGTTCCGACTCCCAATCCCCAACAGCCGCCTGATCCATTCCTGCTCAAGGGGCGAGTGGCGTTGGTCGTTGGCGCGGGCGATCCGCTTGGTCGCGCCGCCGCGGTCGCGCTTGCCGAAGCGGGCGCCGATGTCGCCGTGGCCAGCCTGCGCGCAGGACCGCAGGAAGTGATGCGGGTCAACTCTGTCGCCAACGAGATCTGGTCGCTGGGACGTGGGAACACGGCGCTGACGCTCGATGCAACCAATGGCAACAGCGTCGACGCGGCGATTGCCCGCGCCGCTTCGGAGCTGGGTGGACTCGACATTCTCGTCAACGCAGCCGATCTCCCGGTCGCCGCTCCTCTGGACGAGCTGACGCCTGAGGATTGGCACGCCATTCTCGACGCCAACCTGCTCGGCCCGGCGTTGACGGCGCGTGCAGCCGCGCGGTTGATGAAGCCCAACGGCTTCGGCCGAGTCATCAACCTGGTATCCGTACTCGCTGCACGTGGCGTGGCGAATACGTCGGCATACGCTGCCGCCCACGCCGGCGTATTGGCCATGACGCGCTCGCTTTCGCAGGAATGGGCGCGTAGCGGGATCACGGTCAACGCGTTGCAGGTCGGCGTCTATGAGGGACAGCACGGTTTCGGCGATGATCCTGAGACCGTCAGCCGCGTGGCGAGAATGCTCCCGGCCAAGGAGCTGGTCAAGCCGGGAGATGTTGGTTCCGCCGTGGTCGCGCTTGCCGCCGATTCTGGCTTTATCACCGGTGAAACGATCGCCGTCGACGGGGCCGCCACCGCACGGGTCTGAGCCCGCTACGAGCGCGCGATCAGCGCGTCTGCCAGGCCGCTAATCCGCTCGCGTTCTGGGACGCAGTCGAGCCAACGCTGGGGAATGGCTGAGGCGCCATGCCGCGCGCCCAGAACGGCGCCCGCGACCGCGGCGTTGGTGTCGGTATCGCCGCCGGCGTTGACGATTCTGAGCAGCGAATCCTCGAGGCTCTCGTCAGTGTCCAGAGACCAGAGCGCGACCTGCATGCACAGGTAGGTGTGTCCACTGACCCGTTCCTCGGCGATGCGTTGGTCGATGGCGTTGGGGATTGCGAGCATCCAGGCAATCAGTCCTGCGGGCGCCCCGTCCTGCGTCGCGGCCAGGACCAGGTCGTCGCGATTGGGCGTCTGACCGCCGAGCAGCATGGTGATCGCCGCATTGACCAGCATGCACGACCACTGCGCGCCTGGAGCGTAGTGCGTGACCGCGCAGGTTGCCGCTGTTTGCTCGATCAGTCTGGTGGGATCACGGGCGTATCGGAGCGCCACCGGCGCACAACGCATTAGCGCGCCGTTTGGTTGAGTCTCGGGGCTGCCTCGCTCCCGCCAGAACGCTCTGGCCGCGCTTGGCGCGCCGAGTCCAACTTCCAGGTAATCGATGACAGCTGCAGTCATGATCCCGATACCGCGACCGTTCGTGGAGCGCCAGCGCACCAGACGGTCGACGAATCCGGAGATGTGATCGGTGTCGTAGGCGAGCGCCTCGGCCAGCTCGACAGCTTGCGCGAGATCATCGTCCATCGGACGGTTGCGTTCTTGCGGATCGATATCGGTCACGCCCGTCGGGTAGCGATCCCGGATCGAGGAGCGGCCCATGCCTTCGACGGGCAAGCCCAACACATTGCCGACGGCCAGTCCCAGCAGCACGCCGCGCGCGCGGTCTCGATCCAACGACATCGCAACACTGGACTCGATCAGTGCGGCGAGATGCGGCGCCTGGCTCATGACTCCCGGATCGTCAGTCATTGGCATCGCAGTGCAGCGTATCCGCCTGACGAATCGATGAGTTGCGATGCCAGCTACCCTTACCCAAAACCGGGACGCAGACGCGAGCCAGGAGTAATTGATGACCATGCCAACCGATACGTGGGGACTTCCATTAACAACCTCCGACGAAGCGGCCGAGGCGTATCGACGCGGTGTGGACCGGATGCTGTCCTATTCATTGGGTGTCGAGGAAGCGCTTGGCCAGGCAATGGAGCTTGATCCAGAGTTTGCGCTCGCGCGCGCGCAGCTGGGCCTGTTCTATCTCTTTCGCGGCGACGGCAAG
>RKRS01000218.1 GCA_007571275.1 Dehalococcoidia bacterium | reverse complement strand
TGGGGATCATCGGCTTCGCACGCTATGGAATCGGAGTGGTCGGCGCAGGAGCGACCGACGCCGTGATCGAGGGCAATTGGATCGGCGTGTGGCCGGGTGGAGACGCATCGGCGAATCGACTGAGCGGCGTCGCGGTGATCGGCGGCGCCAGAGGGGCGCAGATCGTCAACAACCGCATCGCAGGCAACAGCGTTCCCGAGCGGACTGGCCACGGCATTGTCGTGGGCGGTGGTGGCAGCGTCGACGTGCTGATCTCGGGCAATGTGATCGGCATTGGCAGCGATGGGTCGCCGCAACCGAACGACGACGGAGTCCTGATTGTCGATGCAGCGCAGGCGACGATTCGCGACAACACAATTGGCAACAGTCGAGTGGCCGGAATCGAGCTGCGTGAGACGCGGCAGCCGATTGAGGTCGACGACAACCGCATTGGTCTGCGCCGAGACTCGGCGCTGGCGCCCAACGATGTCGGCCTGTTCCTCGGTCCGGGTTCTGCGCTGGCCAGGATCGGGACGCGCGGAGCGAATGTGATCGCGGGCAATCGCGTCGGTATTGCGGTAGAGCAAGGCGCGCGCGAGGCGTTGATCGAGAACAATTGGGTTGGCCTCGCGCCGCGCGAAGCGCTGGCGGGGACCTCGGCCTCGGAGCTGCCTGAGGCGTTGGTTCGTCCGAATCGGCAGCGTGGGATCTCGGTGATCGCCGGCGCTGCCGAAGTGCGGCTGCAGAACAACTATGTGGCCGCCGGCGACTTCGGCATCGTCGTTTCCGATCAGCGCACGACTAGGGTGAGCCTGGTCCGAAACGTGATTGCAGGGTCGCGGGAAGGCCCGACTGAAGCGGCGATCGATGTGCGATCCGGTACAGAAGTGACGATCGGCGGTGATTCGGGATATGGCAATCACGTCTGCGGCGCGGAGTTTGCCATCCGCCTGGCGAACATCGAGGAGGGCGCGGTCAACGCGAACGCGATCGGTATCGGCGCGGCGACGCGAGTCACCTTCGACAGTGACGAGGACATGGATTGGGGTATCCGCCTTGATGATCGGGTAGTTCGCGCGAAAGTATCCGGGAACTTCATCGCCAACGCCGAGCGTGCGGCAATCTCGGTGGTCGGCGATGGATCACAGGACAATTCGTTGTTGGGCAATCGCTACGCGCGCAACGTGATCGATATCGACCTGGGGGCGGATGGACTGAACCTCAACGACCAGGGAGATGCTGACCGCGGTCCCAATCAGCTGCTCAACCATCCCCTGATCGAGGCACACGAGGTGACGCGGATCAGCGCTCGAGTACTGCGATCAACGATTCGCGGCACGTCGACTCCCGGCTCGTATGTCGAGATCTATGTGCATGACCGCCAAGGCGAACGGCGAATCACCAGAAGCGGCCGCGCCGATCTGTCGGGTCACTGGACGGCGATCACGGCCGAGCTGCCCATGGGGCGTCTGCGAGCGCTGGCGGTGACCTCAGCCGGGTCAACCTCAGAGTTTTCGCCCTCGTTTTTGCCCTCACAGCGGGTGCGGCTGAGCTCGGGCGTGCATTGGTTTGCCTGGACCGGCCCGTCGATGGGCATCGAAGAGGCGATGTCGCCACTACGGATGTGGGTGCAGACGGTCTGGGTCTGGAAATCCTCGGAAGCCAGATGGAGCGGCTGGTCGCCACTGATCCCGCCCGATGCGAATGGGGAGCGAGGCAGCCTCACCCGTCTGGTCACGGGAGACGTGGTCAGGCTGCAGGTGTCCGGTCAACCACCACGTGACTTGTTCATTCCCTCAGGCGGAGAGATCGAACAGCCCAACGCGATCCAGCTGTACCAGGGCTTCAACAGCGTCTCCTGGCTGGGCGAGGCGATTGACTCGCTGGATGCGCTGAATGAGTGGCACTCGTCGCAGCCGGATTTGATTGAGGCTGTCTGGCAGTGGAACGGTGAGACGTGGGAGTCGATCTGGCCGAATCTTCAGGGCGCGTGGGATCCGGGGCCCTGGATTTTCCCGACCCTCTGGATCCACGCGATGCGTGACGGGGTACTGGAGCTGCGCTAGGCGCCGTCGTCGCCCCTGAGCGTCTCGACCGCAATCAGGACCACGATGGCGCGTTCGCCTTCCTGGGCGATTCGCAGCTCACCGCGAAATGCCGGGTTGTCGGCGTCACGGAAAGTGATGAAGTCGACTCCCGCGCGCTGAGGGTCAGCGGTGACGCGCCAGGGATCCGTGTCGAGCCGGGAGCGGTACCAACTGTACAGATCGTCAGCGCGCTCGCTGCTGCTTTGCCAACCGACGATCAGTTCTCGGCGCGTTTCGGTATCGGTGAATGCCGAGCCAAGCAGATTGAGCTGATCGTGCTCGGGGAAGCTTGGCGGCAGTTCGTCGACGAGTCCCTGGACGCGCACATCAGCGATCGCGGTGCGGTCTGACTGAATCAGGTAGTTGCGGAACAGTCGCTGGGCGGCGAGTCGCTCTTCATCGTCGTCAGTGGCGCAGGCGGCAGCCAGGAGCGCGGCTGTGGCCAAGATCATCGCGGCCGCGATGAGCGGGCGCAATGAGCAAAGCGAATGGAGCAAGGCTGGGCGCTGGCGCATCGGGAATGTCTGTCAGCCTCGTTGGAAAGTGCTGTAGGCGGGATGGGGTGGACGGTGGGATTCGAACCCACGAATACCAGGGCCACAACCTGGCGCCTTAGGCCTCTAGGCGACGCCCACCACGCGTAAACGATTGCGTCGACCGGACGCGGATGCTGTCCGATGGCGCGTCAAATCAGGGTATCACTGACACGACTCGGATACTGTCAAGCGATGTCACGCGGGTCAGGCAATCTGTTCGATGAGCAGGGCTGCGAGTCCGAGGAAGAAGAGAAAGCCCAGCATGTCGGTCGCCGTGGTGACGAAGATGCTCGCCGCCAACGCCGGGTCGGCGCCCAAACCGCGTAGGACAATCGGGATCAGCAGGCCGAATAGTCCGGCCACAACCATCGTGCCCAGCATCGCCACGCCGACGGCGACGCCCAGCCACAGGTTGTCCTGCCAGACCCAGCCGACAGCCCCGACCAGCAAACCGAAGGCGATGCCCGATGCGATGCCGATGATCATCTCACGCGGCAGGACGAGGCGAGTGAAGTGGCGGTCGAACTCGCCGAGCGCCATCGCCCGAACCGCGAGCGTCGTCACCTGCATGCCGGCGTTGCCTCCCTGACCGGCGATGATCGGCAGGAAGATGGCCAGCGCGGCGACCTGGACCAGGGTATTTTCGAATGCGGCCACGACCGCGGCGGCGGCGAACGCCGTGGCCAGGTTGAGCAGCAGCCAGGGCAGACGTCGGCGGAGCGCCGTCGAGACTGGCGCGGTCAGCGCTTCATCGTCAACGAGACCGACCAGGCGGTACATGTCCTCGGTCGCCTCTTGTTGCGCGATGTTGAGCAGATCGTCGGAGGTCGTGACGCCAACCAGATGGCCGTTGCCATCGAGCACTGGCAGTGCGTGCAACCCATAATGTTGCAGGATCTTGAGTGCGTCTTCCTGGTCCATGCTGGTCGTGACTGTCGGGCCGATTGGCTCCATCAGATCGCGCAGGGCGGTCATCGGTGGCGCAAAGACGACTGAGTGCAACCCCACCGATCCGAGCAGCACGCCTTCGGTATCGACGATGTAGACAGTGTCGCGTACGGTCGGGGCCGGCGCGGCGGCGCGGAGCAGCGTGAGCGCCTGTTCTGCAGCGAGATGCGGCCCAAGCACCATGAGTTCGGGCGCCATGATGCCGCCAGCCGAATCGTCATCGTGCTCCAGCAGCGGTTGGACCAGCCCGGCCTTGGGCAGGTGGTCGAGGACAAGCTCGACGTCGCCCTCAGGGATCGCGTGAAGGACATCAGCGCCGAGCTGTGCGGTGGTCCGGTCGAGCGCAGCGGTCAGTTGGGGCAGGGCGACATCAGGCGCGACATGCTCCAGTTCCTCAGGCGTGAGGAAGGGGAGCAGCTCGGCGAGCGTATGGGAATCGATCCGATCCAACAGTCGCCGACGCTCGCTGCGGTCGAGCGCGGCGAGGGCGTCCGCCTGATCGGCTGGATGCAGATTGTGCAGGAGCGCTGCTGCTGTGGCCAGTTCGCCTGCGTCGACGCGGGCGACCACGTCCCAGACGGCGGACGACGGTTCCGCACCCAGGTTGGCGCCGTGAGTTGAACGCGCGTGCTGACTGGGCGTGCGTTGAGCCATCGTCGAATCCGTGGCAAGCGGGGTAAGCTGGCACCACGCGCCCGTAGCTCAGTGGAGAGAGCACCAGGCTTCGGACCTGGGGGTCGGGGGTTCGAGTCCCTCCGGGCGTGCCATTCAAGGCTAACGCCGCTTGCCTCGCGTAGGCGCGCGCGAGCTGCGCGAAACATCAACAGTTATCAGTGGCGCGCTCTCGTCCCGTACTGAGTGTGCGCTGATTGATTGGCTCGCCAGTACGTTAGCTTGACCGCAATAGTTGTATGAGATGTACGTTGGCTGAGGAGAGCACCGATGTTTATTGCCTGGTTCACCGAGCGGCCGTATCAGGATCCTGAAGCGTCCTGGTGGGGGCGCACCGGGCGTCGGTTGACGGACCTTGACTCATCGAATGATGAGTACGATCCGATGCTGGGCGCAGACCTCTATCACCGCTACCTCGACGAGGCGGTGGCCGCTGAAGCGGCCGGGTTTGATGGCATCGTCCTCAACGAGCATCACTCGACGCCCTTCTGTATGGGCTCGGTGCTCAACGTCGAGGCGGCGATCCTGGCTCGGATTACGCAGAAGGCGAAGATCTGTCTGCTCGGCAACATTCTGCCGATCTGGGAGGATCCGCTCTGGCTGGCTGAGACGCTGGCCGAGATCGACATGATCTCGGGTGGTCGGCTGATCACCGGTTGGGTGCGCGGCACCGGGCGCGAGTCACTGGCGCACAATTCGCAGTCGCCCTACAACTGGGAGCGCTACCAGGAGGCGCACGACCTGGTCGTCAAGGCCTGGACCGACGCTGGTCCCTTCCGCTGGGAGGGCGAGCATTACGACTATCGCTACGTCAACCCGTGGTCGAAGCCGCTGCAGCGCCCGCATCCGCCGATCTGGATTCCCGGCGCGGTCTCGCAGCGGACGGTCGCCTGGGCAGCCGAGCGTCGCTATCCCTACGTCATGCTGGCGACCCGTCTGGCTCCGACGCGAGACTCATTCGCGTACTACGACCGCATCGCCGCCGAATTCGGATACGAGGCAGGTCCGCAACATCGCGGGTATCTCTGGAAGGTGCATGTGGACGAGACCGAGGAGCTGGCTGAAGAGGTTGGGCGTAAGTACCTGACGGGTCCGGGCAATATCTTCCTCGAGGGATCACGCGGTGACGTCAAGCGCCACATTCAGAATCTGCCGGGTATGGTCGACCGACGACGACTGCTGCCGACGGCGGGCGTCCGACACGTTGAGCAGTCACGCGGCACGGGCGAGGTGAAGCCGGGGGACTACCGCCGACTGACCCTGGACGCGGCCGAGGGCTTTGTCGATACTGAAGATACCTATCGGGGTCTTGAGGAGTCCTACAGCATCATCTCGGGCACGCCGAAGACGGTGCTGCCCAAGATTCGCCATGTGCTCGAATTCCTGCGTCCTGGCAGCATCTGCTTCTGGGATGGCGATGGTTCGATGTCGCATGAAGACTCGATGCGATCGTTGCGGTTGATGGGTGAAGAAGTGCTGCCAGCCGTCAGGGAAATGGCCCGGGAGCTTGACTTGCCTGGCCCATTCGATCTGTCTGAGGACGCGGATCCAGTCGGCATCTCGCCAGCGGCGATGTCGACGCTCGCAAACAGCAGGTGAACGGCTGCCTTGCAGATGGAAGCGGGGAAGCCCCCATCCGTCACTGCGTGCCGACTTCCCCCAGAGGGGGAAGTTTGAATCGAGGCTCCCCCTCTGGGGGAGCTGCCGCGTAGCGGCTGAGGGGGCTTTCCGTCGCGTTGTCCTGTTAGACTGGCAACGACTTTGTGAGAAACAACACGATCTGAGGAACTGAGCGCCCATGCTACTGGTGAGCCGTAAAGAGCAGGAGAGTCCCGAGGCTCTCATCCGTCGCTTCAACAAGATGGTGCAGCGCGATGGCGTGTTGCAGGAAGCGAGGCGCCGACGCCGGTTCATCAGTAATCGCGAGAAGCAGCGCCAGGCAGAGCGTCGCGCCGCCCGCCGCCGCCGCCGCGCGATGGTCAAGACGCGCTACCGTCCGATGGCACGCTAAGTCCGCCGAATCGGTCCGTCCCCGTTTACCGAATGCTGACTGAGACCTGACACAGGGCTGACGCCGCGTGCGCCTGCAATCCGTCACACTGTCAGGACATGGGGGAGGAGCAGTGTCATGTCACTGTCGCCGGTTGACAGCAGTGGACGGACTGTCCTGGTTGTTGATGATGAAGCGAATATTCGCGAACTGTGCTCTCTCTATCTCGAGCGCGAGGGGTTTGGTGTGATCACGGCCGCTGACGGTGAGTCAGCGCTGTCGGTGGCGCGTGAGCGTTC
>RKRS01000251.1 GCA_007571275.1 Dehalococcoidia bacterium | reverse complement strand
TCGTTTCAATCCTCACCCGCCCCGAAGGGCGGGCGCAGCCTGGTACGTGGCCGTGAAGAATCACGCGCCATACGCGTTTCAATCCTCACCCGCCCCGAAGGGCGGGCGCAGCCCTACGGAACCCTACTCAGGCAGGGATTTGATGTAGGCACTGATGAAT
The DNA here is from genome assembly GCA_007571275.1 of Dehalococcoidia bacterium. GTDB lineage: Bacteria > Chloroflexota > Dehalococcoidia > Bin125 > Bin125 > Bin125. The sequence goes on along the minus strand of RKRS01000251.1, from coordinate 22,176 downwards.
TTAGTCCAATTTTCTCGTCGAGGCAGCACCCTCACATCCCCTTTCCCACGCGATCTGCTCCGCCGGGGCCCAAGAATGAGCGCGGACGCCCCTACCTGGTGATGAGTGCCTGAGATTCGCGCGGTTCCTCCTCAGAACACCAGCGGGTCACGTTGATCGAACCTCGGGCGCGCTCCGAAGGTCTGCAGGTTCTTGGTGATCGGTTCACGGATGTGATAGATGCGGATGCTGTCAGTCTGTTCATCTATTTCCGAGCGTAGGCGGGCGATCAGTATCTCCAGGTCAGTGTCACCAAGCACGCACTCGAACACCGATTTCTGGACACGCTGGCCATATGCCTCACATGCCTTGGCAACGCGGCGCAATCGTCTACGGCCTGCCGCATCGTCGGTAGCAACGTCGTACGTCACGAGGATTTCCATATACCCGCCGCCGGTTTCCGAATTTGCTTAGCGCGTGATGAATGGCAGGTAGTGCTGCATGTCGCCACGTAGGTGGCGCGCGAGCAGTCGTGCTTGCACGTGAGGGAGCAGCCCCACTGGAATAGGCTGCTTGAGCAACCGGTGCGGCGCCATCGTCTCTTTTCGCCGTTCATAGGCCGCGATGGCCGCCCTGCGTCCCTCTTCGTTCAAGCTGACCGCTCCTCCCAATGTTGTTTCGAAGTGGTTGGAGCGGATTTGGCGTCGGTTGATAACACGCAGCACCAGCCGATCAGCAATGGCGGGTCGAAGCTCTTCCATCAAGTCAAGCGCCAGTGCGGGTCGACCTGGTCTAAGTCCATGCAGATATCCAACCTGAGGATCGAGTCCGACCCCTTCCAATGCAGACTCGCACTCGGCCCGCAGCAGTGCGTAGTAGAAGGAAAGCAGCGCATTCGCACGATCTCTTGGTGGGCGCCGAGTTCGTCCCTCGGGCGCGAGTGCCGCCCGATCGCCGCGAACCATCCTCCCGAACACTTCGAAATACCTTCGGGCAGCGATTCCCTCAAGCCCGCGCAGTATGTTGAGGTCCGCGGCCTCCCGAATGTCGCCAAGCAGGTCGCCCAGCGTATCGGCAGCATGGCGGAGTTCCACTTCGTCGTCTTCATTCGGGCTGTCCCGTGCCGTGCGCAACAACAGCAGGCGAGCGTTCTGCACTTTCCCGGCGACGAACTGCCGGGCGATGGTCGCTGTGCGGCCTGGATCATCAAGCGCCTCGTGCTGCGCACGACGCAGCAGCACGTTGCCGAGCGTTCGGCCTACTAGTCGCGCCCGGTAACGACCTCGCCCCGTCAGCCAGATGAGATCACGCCCATCATCCGCGCAGCGGTGAATGAGCGGAGTGGTCACGGACACCCGGCCAAAGATGACAATCGCCTGTAACCGCGAGAGTGGCAGACGGGTGCCGGGATCATCTTTGGTCGTTACTCGCACGCTGCCGCTTTCGAGCCGGAGCGCCGAGCCTTGTGTGGTCACGTACAGCGTATTCAGTAGCTCATGCATCTTGGTTCAATGGCGTTAGTGGTCGGAAAAGAGCGCCTTGCATACCACGCAGGCGGTGTGGCTGGGCGGCTACTTGTGGCAGGCATGCATGAATGAGCGAGCACGGTGGGCAACGCTCGTCGTCGATCGCCGGAGGTAAGACCTGCCGGCGGAGTTGCTCCCGAATCTCCTTGACAATACCTAATGTCTGTTGCCGCAGCTCTTGGTCGATCGCGATCAGGTAACGGCGCCGCTCGGCGTGCGAATAGATAGCCCCTTCAGATATTTCGACGTCGAGCATCTCTTCCAGGCACAGAGCCTGTGCGCAGAGCTGAAGATCGGCGTGAGGTGGTCGTCTACGTCCGACCTTGTATTCAACCGGGAAAGGCGGCCGACCAGGGTGTAGCTCGACAAGATCTGACCGGCCGCGCAAGCCAAAACGTTCCGACCACAGCGAGAGATTCCGCAGTGTCTGGACATCAGGTCGATTTTCCGTCTCGCCGCTGTCAACGCGCTGGTGAGCCAACCTCCCGCGGACGGTATAGACATTCTCCTCGAAAGTTTGCTCAACATGAATCAAAGCGCATTGGCGTGGGCAATACGAGAAGTGCTCGATCGCTGAGATCGGCACATCCGGCAACGTGGGCTCATGCCAAGGCAAGGTGACGTTGCCGCTCCAAGGGGACATCGATCATCCCACCAACGTCGTGAGCGTGACTCCGGACATGCCCGCGACTGGACCGTCGGGCGGCCGACTGACATCGTAGTTCGAAAACAGGCGTGGCGCGGTGGATGCACTGGGCGGTGTCTGGACGAGATCGAAGAGCCGGTGTGCTGCTGCATTGCCCAGCTTGCTGTCATGGCTGAAAACGTAGAGACCCCGACATGCCATCTCGCCGCGCGCAGCAGAGCGGTCCACATCCCACATCATTTCCAGGGCGCTCCAGAAGAGCGCGAGATCATCACTGTCGACACCCGTTTTCGATGCGAAGTGCGGGTTGAAGAAGCCATGCGCCCGATACAAGCCGTAGGGAACCGTAGATTTACGTCCCATCGTCCCGTAGTTCGTCGCCTGTCCTGCGGTGTCCTCACGGTTCACGTCGCCTGAGTTTTGAGCTGGTCCGACGATGCTCGAATCAAGGGGGATGATGGGATCGATAGAGCGGGCGAAGGTGAGCTGCATCGGTCCGCGCACCTGTCCGGCGTTGTGTTCGCGCATGGACATCACGGCGCCAAACATGCGGACGTCGAAGAATTCCTCACACATCCACCGTTGCGCCTCGTCAGGCAAAGGCTTCCCTGTGCCGTTTGCACGCTCACCAAAGACACGCGCGCGTTGGCTTACCAGGAACTGGCCATGTTGAACATAGACCTTGAACCGTCCGCTGCCGTGGGCCAGATCAACGTAGTCGCGCACCTTGCGTTTGATGGCGACGTCAGTCACCAGCCCCTGCATGGTCTCGGGATCGACGCGTGGCAGGTTGCCGGCGTCAGGATCGCCGTTTGGGTTGCCATCGCGTACATCAAAGAGCAGGACGAAGTCGTGGCGGCGGGTGGTGTCGGTCGCAACGCTTGCAGTCCTCGTCATTGTGCTGATTCCTCTGCTGCAGTTTCGTCGCCTGAGTTGGGTCCGGTTCCCGCTCGATTGCGACGACCGATGATCTCGGCACGCTCGTAGGCGCGTTGGTGGTAGTAGCCCAATGAAAATAACGCCTGCTCCTTCAGAGCCAACGTCGTCGGCCAGTCGCCGATCTGCCCCATGACATCTTCTAGGCGGCGCTGCAGGTTGACGTACGCACCACGTTTGTCTCGCTCAAGCCGTGCCAGGTGAGGTTGCGCGCCGCGCAGGAGGACGCCGAAGACGATTGACGGAGTGGATGACGCAGCCCCGTAGTACCGGTCTACGATGGTCGCCTTCACATTCGGTAGTGCGGCACGCTGGACTTCTTCGATGACGGCGAGTAGGCGCCCACAGTGGTAGGCCGGTGAGGGATGATCGACCTCAAGTGCAACCATGTAGTCCTCCTGAGAGAGATGTGGTTCCTGGCTGAGTAGGGTGAGCTTGATCAGAGCTGCTCGGGGTCTGGTGACCCCCCGCTCCGCACGGCAGCGTCGCACAGCCTGATATGCAAGCTCCATTGGGATCGGCGTGCCGGACAACGCCACCCTGAATAGCAATCTGGACGTCGTGACCGGAAGGTCGTTCGCTGTTCGTACCGTCGACGTTGCGAGTTGAAAAAGACTGAGCGGGCGAGGACTCACGCCTGCCGGGTCCTCATTCCGCGGGTCAGCGATCTGTTGGAGCGTGAACCACCTAGTGACGCTCTCCTTGACGTCGCCAACTGTCGTGTCGATCCAGTCGCGGACCACAGCGCGCCCACCACTCGCCGAGAGTGAAGCGGCGTAAAATGCTGACCCCTCCTGCGGCACGGGCCTTGCACCCCGACGGACCGAATCGATTAATGTTCTGACTTCACTCGGATCCGGCTCCCGCATGAACGAACCAAAGTCGAATGCAACCTTCTCGCGCGTCCAGAAGACGAACGTCGCATCCGCGACTCCGATACGGCTGCTATCACTTGCGAGCAAGTGGTTGAGCGCCCTCGTGAATGCCTCGCCGCACTCGCGGCATGTCGGTGCGACCCGTGACGCCTTCAGCCCGTATGACTCGAATGCCGAAGCATTGGCTGAGATGATCGACGTACCTGAGGACTGACCGCCGCGAATTCCCTTGATCTTCCCCTGCAGGCGATCGAGCACAGGTTTTGTTTCCCCGCAGACGAGGCATTGATCACGGTTGTCCGTGATGGGATTGTTGACAGCTAGCCAGAAAGCTTGCACTGCCGGTAGGTCTATCGGCCGCTGCCGCTCACCGTTGTCTAGGAGCACCTCAAAGGTGACCTTCAGCTTGTTGTCCCATTCGTCGCCAAGGTCGAGTTGCGCAACGCCGCCATGCTCATAGAACCGCTTCACAGCGATGACAGCAGGCTCTTCGGTCTCGTTGGCGCAGCGTTCCAGAAGTTTGCGGTAAGCATCGTGTCTCTTGTGTGCTCGAGCTGCCCCTTGCCCAAAGCTGTACTCACTGGTGTCCGCGAGCAAGAGCGGCTTGATCGCAGACGAGCGCTGCACTTCAGGCGCGATCATGTCGCGGCCGCGTTTCCCTCGAGTGGTGCTTTGGTCGATACGTGATATCGGCTCCGGCGAGAGTACTCGACCCTCAGAATCAAGCATGATGACCCAGGCAACGGGAGTGCTGGCGTAGAGGGGCGGAAGTTGTTCTTCGATCCGCTCGTCTGCGTACTCCTTGAGTTTGGTCAGCAACATCACGCGGCTCCGGCAAAGCGATCCGGAACGTGCAGCACACCACCTTCAAGTGAGGCGCGGAAGAACCGCGGTACGCCCCGGCCGCTCCCGTCACCGTCGTAGTCAATATCGAGCAGCATGAGCCCCAGTTCCTCGCTCCGGTCGATCGGCAATTCGTCAGGATCCGGTTCACCGAATGCTGCGCTGAACTCTCGGCATCCCAGATAGGGCGTGGCAAAGCAGCGTCCGGAGGCAACACGTCGCCGGAACTGATCCCGGTACTTCGCGATGTCGTCATCAGCGCCATCCAGGAGGACAAGTTGGGCGCGCACGACGTAAGCGACATCTCGAAGCGCGAACGTGTGACGCTGAGTGCGGTTCGATGCTGCGTCGTAACCGCCACCGGTGTCTACCCAGCTCCGAGCTGAGCGGTCGCTTTGCCGATCGTTGATTTCATTTCGTAGGATCGAAGCGTATGCAATCGGCTTGAGGACGCGGATCTCCTCAATGCGCCAAGCTACTTGAGGCTTCCAGAAGATCGCCTCTAGCGCCCCACGCGCAGCTGATGGCGTCATGACCGGGTAAGTCACGCGCTCAACCTTCATTTCCGGCCTGGTGAAGCACGCGTATTCACCCCAGAACTTGACTGCGAGCGGCGTCGGTTCACGGTCCACAGGCTCTCTCCATTCGGCTGGGCCGTCAGACGATCAGCTCAGGGTCTGTCATGCTGATACCACGCACCCGATCATAGTACCCCCGAGGCCAACGACCGACACCGGGCATGACTTCCTCAAGGATCTGCGCCTTCCGGCGTTGTTCGTACTCACGCTGGTAGAGCGAGACCATGTGGGGCTGCAGGTCGCGCAGGATATCCCGGGCTGGACGCTCTCGGCCCCGGAGTTGCCCAACGAGGCGATCGATCTTGGGCACGTCATGTTCGGGATAGTCCACGATCACATTGCACGCGTCATCCTCAATCATGCGGAACCGCTTCGCGACCTCCGGATAATCGAGATGCTCGCGGCGTTGCTGAATGCCATGCCGATCGGGGTCCACTGCCATACCGAATAACCACTCGAAGTACTGCTCAATGGCCCCGGGGTCATTCGGGTCGAAACCGGGTAGCCCGCGAACCACGCGCGCGAGGTCGCGACCTGAGCGGTAGACGCCGGGAGGCGATGCGTCGTTCGGTGGCCTGAACACCACGACACGTCCCAGTTGGCGGCGCCCTTCGCGATTGCAACGGCCAGCTGCCTGAATAATGGAGTCGAGCGGCGCCTCGGCGCGGAAAACCCTCGGAAAATCGAGGTCAACTCCCGCCTCAACCACCTGTGTGCTGACAACACGACACGGGACCCCACTCGTCAGTCGCTGCCTAATCTCATGCAGCACTTCGCTGCGGTGCGCGTGGCAAAGCAACGTTGAAAGGTGTAGGGCGTGTGGGTCATCCAGGGCATCAAGTAGCTCCATCGCATGACGCTTGGTATTGACGATCGTGAGCGCGTGCGACTGTTCGCGCATCCATGCAGCTACATCGCCCCATTCATTTGGTTCACTGGACTTGGAGAAATCGTATGCGACGCGTTTGAGGCTCTCAAAGTGGCGCGCATGCTGGGGCACAATCTCGTGCGCCTTGATCTCTCTGAATTCGCTGATCTGCTCGAAGGCTGGTTGCGTGGCTGTTGAGAGCACAACGCTGGCGCCATAGTGCTCGGTGAGCTGACGGAGACCGTCGAGAATTGGAGACAACAGGTCAGCCGGCAATGCCTGGGCTTCGTCGAGAATGATCACGCTGCCGGCAAGGTTGTGGAGTTTCCGAGTTTTGCTTCGTCGATTTGAGAAGAGGCTCTCGAACAGCTGGACCGTCGTGGTCACGACAATTGGCGCATCCCAGTTTTCCGCTGCGCAGCGCTGCCAAACTTCGCTCGGTTCGGGGCCGTCGCCGACCTCAGTAGCTGCTTCTACTCCAGCTGAGTGATGTTCGAGTACGACTCGTCCAGCATCCTCATACCCATGCTCGAACATGCTGCGGTAGACACCGGCAGTCTGCTGAGTAATGGTCATAAAAGGAACGGCCACCACGATCCGCCGCATCCCTTGCTCAATGCCATGGCGCAGGGCGAATGCCATAGCAGAACGCGTCTTGCCGCCCCCGGTGGGAACAGTGAGCCGGAACATGCCGCCAGGGATGCGCGCAGCGCGTAGGCACTCCTCGTATACTTCGTGGCGAACATGATTGACGATGGTATCTGCCGGGGCCAGCTCCTTAGCGAGGAAGGCCTCGTAGCGATCCCAGAGTTCCGCGAGAGCCAGCGAGCTACCTCGTGCAGCGGATGCGCTGCTCTGCATGTGGGATTCGGTGTCGAGGCTATCCGCATCGACAAGCGCGGAGTAGATCATCCGTAGAAAGAACTCTGCCGCCAACGGATCCTGGTTGGCGTGCGGTGGTAGCGCCGGCGCCGGCTGATTTTTCAACTCAGGCATCTCCGCCGTCAATGCTTCGAGTGCCGCTCGGGGGCCAGGAAGCAAGCGGTGTTCCTCCAGCCAGGGACGGAAGTCTCGCTGCGGGTGCTGTAGACCACCATGATGCGCATGGATCAGCAGGCCAACCGGCATCTGGCCCGCTTCTTCAGCGAGTAGAACTCCAGCATATTTGTGATCGGGGCCTGTGCCTCGCCGCCTGGCTCCTTCTTCGCTTTCGCTGAGGTATCGCTGCCATGCGGGGTCGGCCTTGCCCGCGTCATGCCAAAGACCGGCCAGGAACGCTAGGTCGCCACCCGCAAAGGGAGCGGCGCGCTCACGAGCAAGGTTGGCGACATTTCGCAGATGATCGACGAGACGGTGTCGATCTCCGCCCTGGTTCCTCGAATGCGCCCAGAGGGGTTGGTCTCCTCTGCTGTGCCCGTTGCTCATTGGTTCTCCATGTTCTCGCCTAATAGGAGATCAAGCCAGCCGACGAACGACAGCTACCGATCTTGCTCATCAGGCACCCACCGTAGAGGTTCCGCGACCTACTCGCTGATCTTTGCCGGGCAAGCAGCATATACCTGGACGATTTCCGAGGCGATTAGACAGCCCATTCGATATGAAAATCGATTGTGCGCTTTCACTCGAAGGGACTTCCTGTGTCCCAAAACCCCTCTGAGCGCATTGCTGCATGAATCCGATTGGCTTCGTTACGAGTCACGAGCCCTTCGTCTCCAGCACGAATAAGCAGCGAGCGGATGCGCTGGAATGCGACGCCCTTACTGCCATGCAGTGCCGACTGGACTGTCAGTGCATCGCTGTCGTCTGTCGCAATCATCCATCTGCGGCGGAATGCGATGGCTAGGCATGATGCTTCGCCGTCGCCTGCATCTGCCGTAAACGAACCAGCATTGTTGGGAAGGATGTACGGAAGTATCTCTGGATGTGTATGACATCAACAGGATCGGTCAGGCGAGGGTTCATGCCCGCTGCTTCCTTGAAGCCGCGCTCGCCCTCGCTGGGCAACGGCACGCTCTCGCCGCCGTTAGTAGATGCGCACGATCGCCCGCGAGCCGCCGTCGGTGTGCAGATGGAGATCGGGTGGGCAGCTCGTCGCCAGCGGCGGCGAGTACCCTCCCCGGGCTCCGCCTGGTTGTTTCAGGATCTGCGCTTCCTGGGGATGGCGTGGGCTGGCTGGTTCGTTCCGACCGCGCAGGGATCGGGGAGCTGGAGCGTCGGGAGGAGTCCGAACGGGGTTCGGTTGTTGGGGTTGGTGACGACGATCGCCCGGGCCGCTTCCGTTTCATGACTGGCCTGCAGAGCCGTCATGGCTGCTGCCGGCCTCACTCAGCAGTTCAGAGAAGTACGCACTTGATTTGATCAGCGATTGGCCCTGGATCCGTCCAGCCCATCTGGCTGCACTGCTCGGTGTTGGTCCCAGGCACCTGAGACAACTCTTGCGCCGCCCGGTCGACTAGGGATTGGTGGTGTCGCAGCGTGTATCAGCCGCCCGACGTCTCGCCCTCTCGGATCGCGGGCTATCGATCATCGCTCACCGCGATCGCGCCTCGGTTGGCATAGCGCGCAAGCGCTGGAGCGCGGAGGCTATCGATGCGAACGCGTCATTCGGTTGGCGAAACATCAGGGGCACCCGCACGCGACAACTGCTACGCCACCTCGACCACACCGAAACCGTGCATCAGATCATCGCCGCGCTCTCAGAGAAGACTGGCGCCGACTCGATGAACATCGGGCAACTCGACCCACCCCATCGAGCTTCGCGATACTTCCGCCGGCAGGGGCATTTGCACTCCATCCATCCCGACGCGTTTGTCTCGCTCGAGACTGACTCGGGAGTCCACGCCTACTTCCTCGAATACGAACGTCGCGCGGTGCGGCCGTCGACAATGCTCGCTCGGCTGGCGCCCTACCTGCACTACTACGCCACCCGCCGCCCGCTCGAAGACCACGGCATCCTGCCCAATCTCTTGGTCGTGTTTGACGAAGACCTCGCGGCCACACACTTCCGACGCGTCGCCGAGCGTCACGGCGCGCGTGCCGAGCGTCAAGTTGCCGCTATTCGTCTTCAGTCGGGCTGAGCTGCTGCGCCGAATCCGGCCCCGCGGGCGGTCTCAGCAGACATACCAGTAAACCTCGGTCGACCGCGAAATCCAACAATGCCAGCACATGCGCGCCATTCGGTATCGCACCGATTCGCCAGCGATGTACCGCTCGCAGGCTGACACCGATCGCGCGGGCCAACCCGCTCCAGCTCAACCCCGACGCCTCGCGCAAGCGCTCCAGCCGCTGCGCAAAGTCGTCGGAGCGTGCACGCCCTCCGATCCTACGCTCGAACGGTCGAAAGTCAGACACCCCTAACCTTGGCGTTCATCGCTGATCATGATCGCCAGATCGTCTACCAGCAGCTCAGGGACGCCATCTGGGATCTGCGCGGCGAGGCGAAACAACGCCAGCATCGCGCCACCACTTGGTGACGCGCCGCGTCGCCAGCGCAGCAGCTGACGGCTATCGACGCCGACCGCCACGGCTATGCCTTCCCAGGTCAGACCGGTCCGCTCCTTGAGCCGCAAGAGACGTTGAGAGAAGTCGCTCGGCAGGTGAGCCTGACCGTCCGAGAACTCAAGATGGCGCAGTGGGTATTGTCGAATCATGATCGACTCCTGTCACGGTGAAGTTCGGGCGCATCCGGTTCGGCGCTGTTACCCGCAGCGCTGGACTCTGCACGCGATCTGAGTTTCCTGGCCAGAGGATGTCGTGCGATCAGACGCGCCAAGATGCGTAGTCCATCCCGGCGCGTCCGCTCTGCTTCCTCGGTCGGCCCTGCTCACATTCTGCTCCTCCCCCAGGCGCTTGATCGATTGTCTTGTGTACAGCGAGAGTCATGGCGAGCTCCTGTATGAAACATATGTTCTGATAGCAATAAAATTACCGAACCAGATACAGATTGACAATCTGCTCCGGTGATCATGACTGACAGAGAGTCGCAAGCAGACACCCCGGACCAGCTCATCGACAAGCAACACAGCGGCTCTGCGAGGGCATTCTGGATGCCCGCCAAGGCGGAACGTCTGCGGAAGTATCGCGCGCGACCGACGATGATCAGCCGCTGAGCTGCCCGAGAGGATCAGTTGTCTTCGACATCCTCCATCTGCGAATCGTCGGATGAGCCGGCGGCGTCCCACCAGGTACTGTCCAGCACGGCGCCCGTCCCATCCATCCGCATGTCGTCACTAGACGAACCCAGGGCGCTGGGCGCGCTCGCGGCGGCGCCGGGCCGGAACGTGCGGCTGAACTCCTGTGACTGAGCCCACTGCAGGTTCTGTTTCTCGGCGTAGTAGAAATTGCGACCATCCGGACATTGCGCCATTCCATCTGACCAGCGGAAGCAGATTTCGAAGTAATAGCGGCCGTCACTGGCCTGGCGCAGGCGTGTCCGTACCTGACCGATATCGACAGCCTCCCCGTCAATGGTCATGATCACGGACGAGCTGCGATACCAGTCATTGAGCTTGCCGGCGTCAATGATCGCTTGCGGCTTCAGGGTCCGGGCAGCTTTCGGCTGCGGGAGAATCCGTGCTGCGTCCTTCGGCGTGAATGCGAACTCGACCTCAATCTCGCCCGCCGCCGTGTCGTTGCGCCGCGCGTTGACGCGGCCAGTGACCGTGATCTCCGGCGCCAGCACCTCATAGCTGGCCGTTGCCGAGAATGAAACGGTCGGCGTCGCTGAGCTGTCGGTCGCGGTGACCGTGACCGTCCAGGTGCCCACCGGTTCCGCGCAGGCGACGCTGGTCGAGGTCCCGCTCAATTCGCCCAGACTGGTCTCCGTACCGTCAGGCGCTGTGCTGGACGCGGTAATCGTGTATGACGCCCCGCCACCGTTCTGGACCGCCCATTCGAGAGTCAGCGCTTCAGCTGCCTCACAGCTCGCCGGACTCTCCGTGATTGACGCCGTGAGACTCGGGGGAGTCGGTGGACCATCACCCGGCGGCGTAGTCGGCGGCGAGGGCGTCACCGTGACCTGGAGGTATTTCGTGACCACAACGGGCGGCGTGCGGCTGTCGCGGGCTTGCACCGTGATCGTCTGGTTCCAGGAAGCGGCGCTGGCTGACGCTTGTCCCGCCTGTCCGGAAGCCTCCTTGCAGACCACGCTGGCGGGACTAGTGGTGACCGCCTTGCCGTCGACCGTGACGTTGACCGGTTGGCGGCCACCCGTGACCGCCCACTCAACTTCGACGCTCTCACCAACCTCGCAGGAGATCGGCGAGCCACTGGTAAAATTTGCTGATAACTCCAGCGGATCGGGCTGCGTCCGCGCCGTGATCCCGTTCAACCATGTGGAGACGTAGCTATCGTGGCCGTACCAGGCTTGCAGACCGAACTCGTACTCGGTGTCAGGCTTGAGGCCGATGAACGTGAACGCCGTCGGCGGCGTACGCACCAACTGCTTCTCCGCGACCGGCTGAGCGGGCGGCGGGGCGGGGCCGAGCGGGCAACGGCCGCCTGTGCCGCTGGTAGCGCTCTCGCGGCAGGTCAGATAGAAGCCCGACTCTGAGTTGTTCGTCGCCGAGGCCCAGCTGAGCTTGATCGACCTCGATGATTCGGCCGTCGCTGTCACGTTGTTCTTGCTCGCGTCCAGGTCGGGAATGTTGACCTTCGACAGGCCTACCGTGTCGCGAGAGCCGCTGCCGTCCGGCAGTAGTACAAAGCCGACCAAGCTCGGGCTCGTCGGATGCGGACAGGCGACACTGCCGGAGGTTCCTGTCACCTTCTTGTCCTGCACCCAGATTGCGCCATGGACGACCGCCGCGGGAGGCGTGACCACCCAGCCGGCAGAGATGTCCTGGCCAACCTCGCATTCTCTTGGCGACGGTAGAGACAAGACATTGAAATCAAATGTGGCGTGCTGGGTGTCCAGCGAGTTCGGTCTGTCGTACTCGCGGTTGTGGATGGGCAGGGTGACTTCGGCCGGCGTCGAGCTGTCGGGGTGAGTCGCGGTGACGACGAGCGAGGTCAGGTTGTCACTGGCGGAGACCAGCGAGCAGGGGACCGTCTCGCTCTGGACCGTCGTGGTTCCGATCTTCATGACCAGGTTCGCACTGTTCGGCGACTCCGGCGCGACCGCCGGGTAGGTCCAGACATTGACGGGCAGCTCCTGGGTCGAGTTCGCGCCAGTCACGTAGCAGGAGGTCGGCGAGACGCTCGCGGCCAACCGCACCGGCGCCTGCTGGGGGGTCGCGCCCGCCGTCACCACCCGACTGGCGATCAGCGACTCGCCCAGGCTGTACTGCTGATTGTTGATGGTCACCGTGCTGAGTAGATGCCCCCAACCCAGCAGCGTGTTCAGCTGCACCTGGGTCAAGCCGGCCAACAGGTACCGCTCCTCCTGGCCGTCCGCCAGCGGCAACTCGACTTGATTGCGAGTGCCCGACACCTGCGTCACTGTTTCATCGACCAGCGTCCAGCCGCCGTTCGCACCCGGCTGGAAGAGCCCCACCAGATCGGCCTGGTGGGCGAGCTCTAGCTCTTGCGGCCGCAGCCAGGTAAAGCGCACTTTCTGCGCCGCCGCGTCGTAGGCCGTCGAGACCTGCTCCAGCGGGGCCGGATAGTAGACCTCGAACAGGTCGCGCAGGCTGCGGCCGGTGACCACCCCGCCGGAGCGGCAGATGCTGTCTCGTTTCGCCATCAGCGACAGATCGTCGTTGTTGTGATCGATGTCAGTCTCCGGAGCGGCCGGATTTCGCAGATCATCGCAACTGTCGTAGTCAGCAAGGCCGAGCACATGGCCCAGTTCGTGCATCAAGGTCTCAAACCGAACGACCTCAGACTGATAGGTAATCCGGGCGTGGTGGAGCGAGTAATCGGTTCGGAACCGCACCCGGCGGCTGTCTGGGGTTCCCCACTTCTGGTAGCAGGCCGCGGCGTTGGCCTTGTCACAGTTGGTCCCTCTGAGCACGCGTACATGAACATCGCCGTCGGAGCCGCTGCGATCGACACAGCCAGCGCCCCGTGCGTCGGTGCGCAGGGTGAAGACCTGCGCACCGACGAGCAGGCCGCTCAGACGGGTGTTCCAGGCCGCCACCGCCTCAGTCAGCGGCGCCTTGAACTCCGCTTCGTTCGTGCAGATCACCGTCGTCTGGCCGGCGATCAGGTTGCCGTTGACCGGTCCGATGTCGTCCGCGTGCAGGCCCGGCGCGCCGCTCTCGTGGCCGCTGATGCGCGGCTGCCCCAGCGCTCGGGCGATCGCCGTCGTCTGGCCGACCGATTGCAGCAGCTGGTCGAAGCGCCGGTCCAGCGCCGCCGCGCTGGTCCCGGTCTGGCGTGTGATCTCGTACTCACGCCAGCGGAAGTTCTGTGCAATCGGGTCGCTTGGATAGGGCCCGATCCGCAGCAGCAGCCAAGGCTCCTGCCCGGCTGCTCCGCTACCCACGACCCGTAGCTTCAGACCTTCCTCGGCCCCATGCACCCAGTCGCCCAAACGCATGGTCATGCCTTCGGGGATGGTTGTCAGCCGACCTGCGATACGGTAGGTCTCGCCACCGCTCAGGACATGGTCGTGGTCGGGGGTCAACAGGGCGTAGCTCTTGGCGGTGTCCTTGGCGCGTCCGCCGGTCTGGGACTGATCTGAGACCTCGCCCGTGATCTCCAGCACACCTGAGTCCACCAGCGGCGCTTCAGCTAGCGTGAGACCGTAGGTCGGGTGGGTCTGATACGTCCCGTGCGACATCGCGCAGCTCAGCTCAGTCTTACCCTCGGATACGTCGTACGCCTCGCCATTGATCAGCAGATAGTAAGGCGGCTCGCCGCCCGATACCTCCCACGACACCTCCATCGAGCCGCCCGCGTCCCAGGCCCAGTAGCGAGTAATGGTTGGCGCCGGCCGATTGCCGGCGTCGTCCTCAGCGTGAATCACCGTGTGAATGCTCTGCTGCGGTCGATGCACCTCGCACACATCGGGTGCCGTCAACGTGATCGTCAATGGTTCAATCGGATTGCCTGGACGATCTGGGATGTTGGGTTGATCAGGATCGCCGGGTGGAACGGGGAGGCCCGGCCCATACTGGGCCTCTGTCATCGTGCTGAGCGCCACCGCTACCAGAACCGCTGCAACGGCCACGGCAGCCAACCCTAACCGCGGCATCCAGACTCGTCTCTGGTCCATGGTCCACCCCTTCCCTTTCGCGCTCAAGTTGACGAAACGTATCCCACCTCCCCAACTCGTTCAACTCCGTCCGCAGCCGCCAGGTTGAATGACGGGAAAGAGCGTGAGTGCCGGAAGGTGGGTGGCTGAGCGACTGACACCCGTCCGACGCGTGAGCCAGCGGGCGGAGGCCTAACCTCTCCGCCTGCTGGCTGGCTTAGTCGTTGTTCAGCGAGAGCTTGAATGTCCCGCTGACGCTGGCACCGTTTTCGTCAATGGCGGTGATCTCGATGGTCAGCTCCTGCGAGACTGCATGGTCGCCGGTGACCTTGTTAACCGGCGCGCTGGTGCGTCGCCACTGGATAGAGCGCTCCAACGACAGCGACAGCTCGAGCAGTTCCAAGACGGGCCCAGCACACTCAGCGGGAACAACGTGGGCCAGAGCCAGAAGCCCTCGCCCAAGCATCGCCTTCCGCTGACCAATCAGCCGGGATGGCCGAGCTGGCGTCTTCTCAACCCGCCGCTCGACTGGGCGCCCAACCTGCTGACAGGATTTCCGCCTGCTCGAGAACAGTCTTGGTCGCTTGCTCTCGCTGATCAGGTGGATACCCGTGTTTGCGGAGGACGCGCTTCACGCAGACTCGAAGTTTCGCGCGGACATCATCCCGCAGGGTCCAGTCGATCGTGGCGTTAGCACGGACTGTTTCAACGAGTTCGTGCGCGATCATCTGCAGCGTCCTTCGCCCAGTACCTGGACAGCGCTGGCGCTCGTCGCCAGCGCGTCGTAGAACACCACCTCGTCGTTTGAGAGTCCAAGTTCCTGCCAGCCTGACGCATCTCGCGGGCCAACTCGATCAGTTCCTCGAGCACTTGCGCCGCCTCGATCGCACGGTTCGTCATGTACGCTCTTGCTATAGAGGCGTAACAGGTCTTCGGCGGTGAGCAGTCCGGTCGAGGTAGTCGTCACGGGCACCGCTCTCACCGTAGGCCATTCTACCGCGCTTCGAACCATCCCTTACAGACGTGAACGCGATGGCGTGCTCGCGCTTGTGAGTGAGGCGGGAGAACTGTTAGACCAGAATCCCCGCAACGGGCGCCTCTGGACCGCTCGCTTCGTCGAGCGCCTTGCGGAACTGTGAGCGGTCGGCGACATCGGTTCTCAGAGCAGATGCTCGCCGCCAGCCTGCTGCCCGAATCACCGTACAGGTGACCCGGACTGGCGCGCGAGTGACGCCCCGTAGCGCGCCCATCATCGGTGCCGGCTGATTGCTCTCGGCGTCAGGCCGTTTCATGACATGCTCTTGGTCAGTCGAGACTACTTCCGACGCATGCGCAGTGGTCGAACAGCGGTTATGGCTGGGACAACACTGTTCCGGAGTGAGCGAATCAGGGAGCGGCGGTCAACGCTCGCTCTGGACCGTAGGACGGGTTCGGCTCGTTCGCGGCGGCGCCGTCCATCACTGACTCGTTGAGAGAAGCCGCGCCGGTCCCCGCGCCTGGTCGAAAGGTGCGGGTGAACGACCCTGAGTAGTGCCACGAACCGATCTCCGCATCCTCATACTCAAATCTCCGCGCGGTCGGGCAGTGCCAGGCATCGTCCGACCAACGGAAGCAGACTTCGAAGTAGTTTGTCCCGTCGCTGTCCTGCCTCTTCCGCGCCCACACTGCGCCAATATTGACCTGCTCTTCGTCATCCTCATCAATCGTCATCAGGACGGCTGATGTCCAGCGCCAACCCGAGCCCATCTCGGACGGCGTCACGAACCGATTCGCTGGCAGAATGATGGTTTCGCCCTCCGGGCGGAAGCCGAACTCCACCCGATCGGCCGCCGACTTCCGCGCAGCCACCTGGCCAGTGACCGTGATCTCAGGGACCAAGACCGTGTAGCTGGTCGTACCCGATACGGTGTTCTGAGGCGGCGCTAACTCCTTGACGGTCACCGTGATCGTGCGCGCGCCGTACGGCTTGGCGCAGGCAAGCGCGTGCTCGCCCACAGCTGTTGCCGGCAGCGCGATCGTGTTGTCGGGATCACCCGAATCGACCGCTGAGACTTCGGCCAGCGCGCCGGCGTTCGTGACCTGCCAGAACAGCGTGACGCTCCCGTCCACCTCGCAGGAAGCGGGGTGTTCTTTGATGGACAAGTTCACATCCAGCTTCTCTGGTTCTTCTTCCGGCGGGGAGTCAGGCGGCACGCCGCCTGGCGAGTCATCCGGCGGGACAACCGGCGCGGTTCCCGGAGTCCCGGGCGGCGTGTGCGCGTCGATGCCTTCCAACCAGCCGGATGCATCCTCGTCACTGCCGTAGCGGGCGCGGAGGGCGAACTCGTAGGCGGTGAAGGGGCGTAGACCGGTGACGATGCGCTCCGTGTCCGGCATCCGCACGAAGCGTGGGTCCGTGTCCTGATTCGCAAAGCCTGGACAGGGATGGCTGCGAGCGCCGTTCACGACCTCCCAGCACTTGAGCTCGAAGGCCGATTCCATCTCATTCGTGGTCGAGGCCCAGGAGAGCTTCACCGAAGAGGCAGATTCATCCGTCGCCGTTACCTGGTTCTTCGTCATGTCCAGGTCGGGGATCGTGATAGTAGAGATGGTTTTGTCATCCCGCAGGCCGCTGCCGTCTGGCAGGAGCGCGAACCCGACTATCCGGCCGTTCGCAGGAAGGGGACAGACAACGCTACCCGATGTACCTGTCTTCAGCTCGTTCTGGATCCAGTACTCGACTGTGTCGCTGGCGCTCGCTGGGTCAACCCACCAAGCCACTCCGAGCAGGTTCTGCCCTACCTCGCACTCCACCGGCGATGGCAGAGTCCTGGCATCGATGAAAAATGAGATCGCTCGGTTGGGAGGAACGTCGTACTCACGGTCGGCGACGTCCAGCGACAGCTCAGTCACGCGCGTCTGGCCCGACACTTGCTGTTCCGCCCGCACGACCAACTCGACCACGTTGTCCTGACCGCTGTCCGAGATATCTCTACACTGTGCGGAACTGTCGGTCAGCTCAACGCCGGCGAGCGTCAGTTCGACATCGACCCCTGACAGTTCCTCGGGCGTCCACCAGTTGACCTGCAGCTCTTGCCGCGCCCCGATTCCGGTCACGTAGCACGAGGCCGGCGTGACGCCCGCCGTTAGCCGCAGCGGCAGCTCCAGCGCGTCGCCGTCCGCCGTCACCACCCGGCTCGCCAGCAGCGGTTCGCCCAAGGTGTATTGATCGCCTCCATGCGTGTCCAACTGCGGACCCCAGCCCAGCAGCGTGTTCAGTCGCGCCTGGGTCAGCCCGACCACCATGTAGGACCCGCGCCGACCCTCGGCCAACGCCAGCTCAATCGTGTTCTGCTCGCCTGATATGTCCGTCGCCCCCAGCAGCTCCCAGCTTCCGTCGTCGCTCCGTCCGAACAACCCGACCTGGTCGGCTTGGCGGGCCAGCTCGCGCAGCCCCCAGTGCTCCTCTTCAGCCGTCTCGTCTTCGTGCAGACCGGTCCAGAAGAACTCAACCGTTTGCGTCTGGTGGTCATAGCTCGTCTCCACGTCCAGCGGCGGGGCCGGATAGTACACCTCGAACAGGTCACGCCGGTCGCGACCGGTCACCACCCCACCCGAGCGACACTCGGCCGAACGCAGATTGCGCATCAGCGACAGGTCGTCGTCGCGACGATCCACGTCGGTCGCCGGGTCCGCGCTCCCCCATAACGCTTCACATCCCTCATCATCGTCTGAGTCCGGGTCGTCGTCACGGTAATCAGGCAGTCCCAGCGTTTGCCCCAGTTCGTGCATCATCGTCTCGTGACGGACGACTTCCGAGCGGTACGTGATTCGCGCATAGGGGTACTCCTCTACGATCTGGCCGCTTGCATTCCGAATGACGCGCCGGAATGTTCTCCGTCCGTCTACACCGGTGTTCTGAGAATGACAGGCATTGGCGCAGTGACCCTCCCGGGTAACCAGGACATGGATGTCCAGGCCGCCATTGCCCGAGTCGTCCTGACACTCGCCCGGCATCGAACCGTCTGGTTTGGTGTGCACGGTGAGCGGCTTCACAGCGCCGAGCAGACCCTCAAGCTCGTCGTTCCAGGCCTTGACCGCCCGCTTCAGCGGCTTGAACAATGACGCCTCGGTCGTACAGAGCAGGGTGGTCTGGCCGCCGATCAGGTTGCCGTTCGTAGGGACCAGCACGACTGAGTTCGTGGATGAGCCCGGCGCGCCGCTGTCGTGGCCGGCGGCGCGGACGCCGCTCGCGTCGGCCGCCCTGTCCAGCGACTTGTTGATCGCTTCCCAACCGTTGCGTGAGGCCAGCAGCCGGTCGAACTGCTCGCCCAGCGCCGTGGCGGATGCGAACGGCCGCCCGTCCCCTAACCAGCGCCGCTGTTCATACGCCTCCCACCACGGCTCTGAATAGTCGATATGGCCGGCTACCTTGACCATGATCCAGGGCCGCTGTTCCGACGGTCCCTCGCCCCTGACGACGTGCAGCTGTAGCGCTAGTCCCAGATAGTCCCCCATCTGCATCGCCATGCCCTCAGGGATCGTCATCAGCCGACCGGCGATACGGTAGGTCTGGCCGCCGCGCAGCGTGTGGTCGTGGTCGGCGCTGAGCAGCGCGTAGGTCTTGGTCGTCGCTTTGGCCCGCCCGCCAGTCAGTGACTGATCCGAGACTTCGGCTTCGATCTCCAGCACGCCCGAGTCCGTCAGCGGCGCTTCGGCCACGGTGCGACCATGGACCGGGTGGGACTGATAGACGCCGTGCGACATGGCGCAGCTCAGCTCGACCGTGCCGCTCGCGCCGTCGACCGGCTGACCATTGATCAACACGTAGTAGGGCGGCTCACCGCCGCTCACTTCCCAGGACACCTCCATCGTCCCGCCCCCGTCCCAAGGCCAGTAGCGCGTCACCGTCGGGTCTGGCCGATTGCCCGATGCGTCCTGGGCGTGGATCACGGTATGAATGCTCTGCAGCGGTCGACGCACCTCACACACATCGGGCGCGCTCACCGTGATTGTCAATGGTTCAGTCGGACTGCCCGGACGATCTGGAATGCCCGGCGGCTCGGGGATTCCTGGATGCTCCGTGGGGGGGGCTGGCCCATATTGAGCGCCTGTGATCGCGCTCAGCATCACCGTCACCACCACCGCGAAAATCGCGACCAGCCCCAGCCGCCGTATCCAGATCAGGTACTGCACCGTCGTCCCACCCTTCGGCTCGTAACCGTACCAGCCAAACCTCCGATGGACTACCGCCTATCCATTGTCGGAGCGGTCCTCGCTCACACCTGCGAGACCAGTCGGCTCGGGCCGCCGCACTAGCTCCATCTGCACACGGGAGTGATTTATTACGACACATCCGATCGCCCTGGCGCCTCCAACTTCAGTTCGTTTCGCGCAATGAAATATAGAGAATATGTTCTTTTGCGCTGGTGACAGGTGACGTAACTGTCTCGCCGAAACAACGCCAGGGCAGGCTCTGACCTTAGCCCATCGGTGAAACGGGCAAAGTCCCACACATATGTGGCTGCAAGGGAGTCCGCTGCCAGATGCTGGCCCAACAGCCGCGTCTGACTGAATCAAGGCACGAAAAAGCGGCTCACAGATGGACTTGCGAGGAGGTCACCGCCGTGTGTGGCAGTAACCTCCTCGCAAGAGCTTTCGCTATCCCGCGGCAACTCCGGCGCTCTGTTCCCGCTCCAGCGCCCACTGGAACAATGACACCGAGCCCGGCGGCGGCTTCTGAGCGCGTCGCCGAGTTGGCTGTGGTTGCCCGGCCATGAACTCAGCCCAGGAAAACAGCGCCTGCTGTCCTGAGCCATCGCCGGTGTGATGACTGCAGGGAACCAACTCAGCGGACTCTTCGCTATTGGTGTGGTGGCGCACGGCTGCCGGTGATTGCGGCTCGAGCTCCACCGGCCGCCAGTCTGGGTCGACCAGAAGCTGCTCAGCATTGGCTGCGCCCTGTTTAGCCTGGGCGAATACAGACTCGACGGAGTCTGTATCTTCCTCGCCCGCGACCAGCTTGCGGGCGAGGGCGAGCATCAGGTCGTCGCCATCGTCCCCGTAAGCGGCGAGACCGTCCTCGGGCAGTTCGCCCTCGACCGCGAGCGAGCTCTGCAGTTTCTGCGCGACCAACTTAAGCGCGTCGGCCTGGAGCGTGTTGCGGTAGGCCATGAACACGACCTTGACCGGCTGCGTCTGGCCGATGCGCCAGGAGCGGCGCGAGGCCTGGCGCATCGTATAGACGGAGTAATCGGTCTCGAACCAGCAGATCGTGGGGAAGTCGATCAGATCCAGACCGGTCTGGACCAGACGGGGATGGCAGATGAGCACATCCAGGCCTTGTTCGATCTGGCCAGCGACCCAGGTCTCTCGCTTGTCGGGCGCGACCGTATCGGCTTTCATCACGGCGGTGCGGAAGCCATGGCGGCTGAGCAACGCCTGCAGGCGGCTGGTGATATCGCGGGTACCGGTGTGGGTGACATAGACCAGCGCCCGCCGACCGGCGATCCGCTCCTGGGCGACGAGCTCGACGAGCGCTTGTTCCTTCGGATAGAGCGCGTCCTCATCGAGCGGTGGGACCTGGACGAGCGGTTCCCCGCTCTCAGGGTCGAACACGGTTTCGCCGCGGGTACAACCGTCGGGATAGGCGAGGAGCGACTGCAAGTAGGTGGAGAGCAGGCGCTTCGAGCCGGAGGCGAGGGTCGACACCAGCGCGGCTCGCAGGGTCTCGAACACCTCGTCGTAGGCCGAGCGTTGCGAGTAACCGGTTGCATCCGCTTCCTGGTCCAGTGAGGAAAGCAGGACCTGTTCATCGTAGGGCGGCAACCCTGAGGCGACGTCAGAGAGGCGTAGGAAGACGGTGTGGCCGATCAGGTGGAACAGCGCAGCAGGGGCTAGACCGGGCCGCTCACGGACGACCTTACGGTACTTGCGGCGTCGGCTCTGACGGCCGTCTTCCTCCCCACTCTCATCGGGCTTGCCGATCGTCTGCTCGAGGAACCCATAGCGCTGAATCCAGCGTGCTTCCTCCGAGCGACCAAACTCGGAGCGGATCTCAGGCGAGAACCGATAGAGCAGATGGAAGAGGGTGGAGGAGTAGCCGCCCATCAGGGTGCCGGAGAGGCTGAGCGACTTGCCACAGGCGTCGGCGAGGATACCGGCGGCGACGCCTTGGGCCGAACCGCGTCCCTTGTACTCGTGGACCTCGTCGGTGATCAGCAGGTCGAAGAACCGCCGCAGGCGCAGCTTGACGTAGTCGGCCAGCGGGTAGCGGTGCGGGCCCGAGGGGTCGGCCTGCCAGAGCGGGGCGGCGCAGCCTGAGCAGCGGCGCTTGCGCCGAGTCAGATCGCGTTCGCTGAGAGGTACGCCGTAGCGGTCAACGACCTGCTGACCGCAGTCGGGGCAGGTAGGAATCCGTACCGGTTCGCCCGCCTCCTCTGAGCGGACCAGTTTGCCGTCGGCGATTGCTAGCCGCCAGATCGCGGCTGGTCGCCAGCGGTAGGAGAGCTTGGCTCGCTCGCGTGACATGACAGCGAACAGCGGACCGGGGCCGGAGGAGTAGTGCAGCCGTTCAAGGTCGGTGATCGAGTTGACGATCACGGCCCGGGCCAAGGGGATTGTCTCCTCGACCTCGCGCTTCCACTGGCGGGTGAGATGGGGTGGACAGAGCACGAGCACCGAGCGGAACCCGGCCAGGTGCGCCGCCGCCGCGCCGATGAACGTTTTGCCAGTGCCCATCTCGCCGACCACGGTCGTGCCGCGCTGGCGTTGGAGCGAGAGCGCGGCGCCGCGGATCGCGTCTGCCTG
>RKRS01000259.1 GCA_007571275.1 Dehalococcoidia bacterium | reverse complement strand
GGACGCATCATTGACGGGACCGGCGCGCCCGAGTTCATTGGCGACATCGCCATCGACGGCGACCGCATTACGCAGGTGGGCGGGGAGGTCGGCCCGGGCAGCCGTGAGATCGACGCCTCGGGCAAGCTGGTCACGCCCGGCTGGATCGACATCCATACGCACATGGACGCGCAGGTCTCGTGGGACCCGTACATGACGCCGTCCTGCTACAACGGCGTGACGACCGTCGTGATGGGTAACTGCGGTGTCGGCTTCGCGCCCGTGCGCGAGTCTGACCGCGAGTGGCTGATGGATCTGATGGACGCAGTGGAAGACATCCCGGCCACGGCGATGTCGGCCGGGATCACCTGGGAATGGGAATCGTTCCCCGAGTACCTCGACGCGATTGATGACAAGCCGCGCGTGATCGACATCGCGGCACAGTTCCCGCACTGCGCGCTGCGCACCTATGTCATGGGACCGCGCGGCGCCGACGACGTGCAGCCCAGCGACGAAGAGCTGGCCCATATGCGACGTCTGGTGCGCGAGGGCATCGAGGCCGGCGCGGTCGGCTTCTCCTCGAACCGCCTGCTGGCTCACCGCACCAAAGAGGGTGAGCTGATCCCGGGCACACTCGCCCAGTACCCCGAGCTTGAGGCGGTCGCGGAAGGGATCGAGCAAGGCGGGGGCGGCGTCTTCCAGCTGGTCGGGCCGTTCGAGCGTGAGTGGGTCGAGAACATGGCGCTCGAGCATGACCTGACGATCACCTATCTCTCTGGTGAGGGATCGGTGACGGCGGGCGCGGGTTGGAAGCAGGGACTGGAGAGCGTCGAAGAAGCCACCGAGCGTGGCGTGCGCATCTTCCCTCAGGTGCGAGGTCGCGGCACCACCCTGCTGATGAACCTCGAGGGTTCGATCCACCCGTACGTGCTCAACTACGCCTACCGAGAGCTGGTCGAGCATCTGCCGCTCCCCGAGCGCCTCGAGCAGATGCGCGACCCGGAGATCAAGGCGCAGATTCTGGCCAGCGACTGGGACCTGACCAACGACGTGCGCAAGAAGGTGGAAAACCCGGAGGGTCACCCGTTCCTGGTCGACACGACGCCGGGCAACCTGATGCCGGGCATGCTGGAGATGGTCCTGAACTGGCCCGAGGGGGTCTACGTGCTCGGAGACCCGCCAGTCTACGAACCAGAATACGAACGATCCGTCGCGGCCCACGCCGAGCGCAACGGGATGAGCACCGAGGACGCCTTCTACGATCTGATGACGCAGGGCGACGGCTCGACGTTGTTGTTGGTCTACCTCGAGGGCTACTCGCAGGGCAACTTCGACTACATGCGCGAGCTGATGCTGCACCCGCTAACGCGCAACGGCCTTTCGGATGCTGGCGCGCATGTCGCCGCGGTTTCCGACGCGCACATGGTCTCGTGGAACCTCGCTTACTGGGGTCGCGACCGCACCCGCGGCGAGCGCGTGCCACTGGAAATGATCGTGCACAAGCAGTCGGGCGCGAACGCCGACCTGTACAACCTGCGCGACCGCGGCGAGTTGGCGGTCGGCAAGCGGGCTGATGTCAATGTGATCGACCTCGAGCGGCTCGACACTGACGCGCCGCACATGGTCTACGACCTGCCCGAAGGGGCGAAGCGCTTCATGCAGCGTCCGAGCGGCTACGTCGCGACGATCTGCGCGGGCGAAGTGATTCTCGAGGACGACGAGTTGACCGGCGCGCTGCCAGGCAAGCTGGTCCGCGGCCCGCAGACGGTCTGAGCAGGCGTCATTCCTGTTTGCGCAGGAATGACGATGTCACCCTTCCCGATGGGTGCGCGGCCCACAGACAACGCGTATTTCGCGGGCCGGGCAGACGCCCGGTGATCCCGCCACCTGGCCGCACCGATTGTTCGTCTTCGGCGAAGCGTGCCTTGTGCGTTGCAAACACGTTTGCTAGAAGGCATACTTCCATCGAACTGTGGCGTATTGATACGCGGGGCCTGCGGTTCCCGTATCGGCTGCTGTTGGGCGACCAGAAACCCGGAGAAGGATGGACCCATGACCGAGCGAAACTATTGGCAGCGCATGCGCCGTTCCCGGCTCAGTAGACGCGCGCTCTTGCGAGCCTCAGGGCGGGCAGGAGTTGGCGCGGCCGGTCTCGCGCTGGTCGGCTGCGGCGACGATGATGACGATTCGGCGACTCAGGTCCAACAGCAGCAACAGACCGTGGCGCAGGCGCAGCCAGAGCAGCAAGAACAGCAGGCCGCGCCCGCTCAGCAACAACAGCAGGATCAGCAGGCTGACGCACAGGCACAACAGGTCGAGCAACAAGAGCAGCAGGCCGCGCCCGCCCAGCAACAACAGCAGGATCAGCAACAGGCGGTCGCCACGACCGATTCCGCTCGCGCGGGCGACACCGACTGGGAACGCATCGTCACCGTCGCCGTGCCCAACGCGGTCGGCGGCCTCGACGTGCAGGCGCCGGGCAACTACACACTCAAGTGGAATGGTCCGCTGCACTTCGATCGGTTGCTGCAATACGACCTCGTGACGCGCGAGATCGTGCCGCATGTAGGCAACTTCGAGTGGATCGAGGACTTCACCGCCCTGATCTGGCACATCAATCCCGGCCATGCCTGGCATGACGGCACGCCGCTGACCGCCGAGGACATCAAGTTCTCGATTGACCGCGCGGCTGGCGCCGCCGCCTACAACGAGAGCGGGACATACGAAACTGGCATCGCGTACATCGTCTCCGCCGTCAACGGGGAATCCTCGGTCGTCGACGATCTGACCCTGCGGTTGCCGGTGAATACCGATGTCACCGCGCCAGGCAGCGTCGGTACGACGCTGCCACTCGTGCCGAAGCACCTGATCGAGGAGATCGGCGACGAGGCCTACAATCGCGAAGGCCTCGCCAGCGGACCGTTCCAGTTGGTCAACTTCGAGCCGGACATCGAAGTGCGCAGCGCCCGTAACGACAACTACCCGATCGGCTATGAGGACCTGAACCGCATCCACCGTCCGTGGGTCAAGGAGATCGTCCAGTCGGTGCGGCCTGAGCCGGTCGCGCGGCTGGCCGCGATCCAGGCGGGTGAGGCCGACGTGACACCCTCGCTCGAGTGGGAATTGGTGCAGGAGTTCATCGACGAGCCTGGCTTCGAGGTGCTCTTCGACCCGGGCTGCTGTCCGCACACGATCTTCCCCAACACGCTGGTACCGATGTTCGAAGACGGCTCCAATCCGTACCGTGACATCCGCGTGCGGCAGGCGATGAACCATGCCGTCGACGTCGAGACGATATACACCACGCTGGCTACTGGCCGCGAACAGCGCGCCTACGGGATCGGCACCCGACAACTGGGCGGCATGCAGCCTGAGCAGTCAGGTCCGCTAACGATGGAGTACGACGTCGAGAAGGCGATGCAGCTGATGGACGCCGCTGGTTACGCCGACGGCTTCGAGTCGGACTTCTACGGCACCGCCGGCTTCTTCGCCTGGACTGACCAGATCGCGCTTTCGGTGCAGCAGTACCTCGACGTGGTCGGGATTCGCACCAACCTGCAGCTCGATCCGCTGCCCGACTTCCGCGCTCGCATGGCACAGCGCGATGTGCCAGGCCTGCACTACTACTTCACCAACCAGTCGCCCGATCCATTCCAGGTGATTAATGCGGAAGTCGCTGCCGGCGGCACGCTCTCGGTGGCGGAATACCCGGAGTCGGGGATTCAGGAGTTGGTCGAGGCGCAGCGTTCGGAGTTCGACCCGGCCAAACGCAAGCAGTACCTGAACGAACTCGCGCAGCTGATCTACACCAATGCCTCCTGGCTCTTCCTGTTCGAGACCGTTGGCACCGGGCTGATGCGCGACGACCTGGAATGGGACATGAAAGGCAACTCGCGCG
The DNA here is from genome assembly GCA_007571275.1 of Dehalococcoidia bacterium. Taxonomy (GTDB): domain Bacteria; phylum Chloroflexota; class Dehalococcoidia; order Bin125; family Bin125; genus Bin125. The sequence continues at coordinate 18,901 of RKRS01000259.1, read as the reverse complement.
ACTACGGCGGCCTCTGGGGCATTCGGCCACTCGTGACGTAGAGCCAACCGTCCCCTGTAGGAAGTTCGAACATGGGCGTGCAAAGCATCTTGTCGATCCTTGTCTCGCGCCTCCTACAGGGGATCCTGGTTGTGTTTGTGGTCGTCTCCGTCGTCTTCCTGGTCTCGCGTCTGGCGCGTAACCCGGTTGAATATCTGACCACGGATGAGACGACCGTGGAGGAGAAAGAGCTGCTCAAAGAGCAACTGGGCTTGAGCGGGCCGATCGGGATTCAGTACGTCAACTTCCTGATTGACGCAGTCCAGCTCGACCTTGGAAATTCGTTCATCAGCGCGCGTCCGGCATTATCCGAAGTGAGCAGTCGCGCGTCAAAAACGTTGCAGCTCGGCGCCGCGGCGCTGATCTTCTCATTGGCGTTGGGGATTCCACTGGGGATCATCGCGGCCTTGCGTCGGGCGTCGCCGACGGACTGGCTCGCTCGGCTCCTGGCCGTGCTGGGTCAGGCGACACCCAACTTCTGGTTGGGGCTGATGCTGATCTTCTTCTTCTCGGTGCAGCTTGGCTGGATGCCGACCGGCGGCAGCGGTGGCGTCAAGCACATCATTCTGCCCACAATCACGCTCGGCCTGCTGACCTCGGCGGTATCCATGCGGCTGACGCGCTCGGGCATGATCGACGTGATGAACACTGACTTCATTCGCACGGCCAGGGCAAAGGGGCTACGCGAATCGACGGTCATCTGGCGTCACGCGTTGCGCCACGCGTTGCTGCCCGTAGCAACCATCCTGGGGCTGCAGGTCGGCTATCTGATCGCGGGCACGATCATCGTTGAGCAGGTCTTCGCCTGGCCAGGCATCGGTCGGCTGATGCTGCATACGATCACGGTGGGAGACTTCCCGGTCCTGATCGCTGCGATTCTTGTCATCTCCACCAGCATCGTCGCCGCCAACATCCTCGTCGACCTGTCGTATCCGATCATCGATCCACGAATTCGAGCGGGGGGGCGCTGATGGCGACGCGGGTAGTCGCACAACCCGCGGCCATCCTCCGCCGCGGCGTTCGCCTTGGCGTGTCCTGGCAACGTCTGGTATTGCTCGCGCCGGCGTTGATCATTCTGGGCGCGTTTCTGATCGTCGGTATCTTCGCCAATCTGCTATCGGCCTACGATCCGGAAGAGATCGTCCTGATCCGTCGCCTGATTCCGCCAGCGATACAGGAAGGCGGCAGTTGGGCGCATCCGCTCGGCACCGACAACCTGGGCCGCGACATTCTCTCGCGGGTCATGTATGGCGCTCGGGTATCGCTGCTGGTCGTGGTGATCTGTATTCCCGCGTCGGCGTTGATCGGCACATTCATTGGCTTGCTCGCCGGCTGGCGGCTGGGCTGGTGGGACCGACTCCTGATGCGCCTCGTCGATGTGCAGTTGGCGTTGCCGGCGCTCCTCTTCGCGCTACTGATCTCCGTCGTCTTCGGACGCAGTCTGCTCAATGTGATCCTGATCATTATCATCTTCAGCTGGTCGGGATACGCGAGGCTGGTGCGGGCTGATGTGCTCTCGCTGCGGGAGCAGGAATTTGTCATCTCGGCACAGGCCAGCGGCGCAAGTGATCAGCGCATTCTCTTCCGACACATCCTGCCCAACATTCTCAACACCATCGTGATCATGGCGACGCTGGATGTACCGGCGGTGATTCTGATCGAGGCGGCGCTTAGCTTCCTCAACATCGGCGTCGCTCCCGGCACGCCATCCTGGGGCGCGATGATCTCAGAAGGTCGCAATTTCATGACAATCGCCTGGTGGCCGATCTGGATGCCTGGGATCGCCATCCTGTTGGTCTCACTGACCGGCAACCTGATGGGCGACTGGCTCCGCGATACGCTCGATCCGCGCTTACGCAACGTGCGCTGATCGCCACACCGAGGCCACGCGATACCATCGAGGCGCTATCCCGACCCAGTCACGGAGCGTTTCGATGACCAGAATCACTGCCGTTCGTTCGCGTATGCTGCGCATTCCGCTCGACAATCCCACCTCGTTCTCGAACCGCACCGTCTACCACCGCGACCATCCGGTGGTCGAAGTCGAGTGCGATGACGGGCATGTCGGAATCGGATTCTGCTATGCGGGGAATTCCAACGGGCAGCTCGTGACCTCGTCAGTAGACAATCTGTTTGCGCCGCTGCTGTTGGGGCAGGACCCGTTCCGGGTCGAAGGGCTCTGGGCTGAGATGTATCAGGAGTCTCTGCTGCATGGCCGCGCCGGCTCAACGATCCGCGCGCTCTCAGCGCTTGACATCGCGCTCTGGGATCACAACGCCAAGGCGGCGGGGCTGCCGCTCTACCGACTGCTCGGCGGCTACTACGAGGACACGGTGCCGGCCTACGCGTCGGGCGGCTACTACCTGGAGGGCAAGGGGCACGAAGGACTCCAGCAAGAGCTGCTGGGCTACGTGGAGCTGGGGTTCGACGCGGTGAAAATCAAAGTGGGACGTCTGTCTGTGCGCGAGGAAGCCTCGCGGATGCAGGCCGCGCGCGAGGCTGTGGGTCCCGACGTCCACATCATGCTCGACGCCAACAACGCCTGGTCCAACCTCGAGGACGCCCTGCGCTACATGGCAGCCTATGAGCCGTCCAGTCCCTATTGGATCGAGGAGCCGTTCTCGCCGGACGCGATCGGCCTGCACGCCAAGCTCGCCCAGCGAACTGGCGTACCGGTGGCGACGGGAGAGATTGAAGTCGGCCGCTGGCGATTCAAAGACCTGATGGATCAGGACGCAGCGATGATTCTGCAACCGGACGCCGCCGTGCTGGGCGGCGTGACCGAGTTCCGACGGATAGTCAACACGGCTGCGTCATATGGCGTCTCAATCTGCCCGCACTGGTTCCACGATCTGCACCGACACCTGGTCGCGTCGGCGCCGAACGCGACCTACGTCGAGTTCTTCCCCGACGACCAGGTGCACAACTTCCGCAACGTGATCGATCGGCAGACAGAGATTAGAGACGGACGCCTCGTCCTGCCCGACGCACCGGGACTCGGTTTCGAGTTCATCCCAGAAGCGCTGGAGCGCTACACTGTCGACAGCTAACACCGCTCCATCTGCCCCCATACAGACGAACTGTCGCGGACATGGCGCTCTCAGCTGTCCCCCTATGGGGGAAGCTGTCCCCTGTCTACGCAGGGGCAGGCCGCGTAGCGACTGAAGGGACTCGGCGATCAAGCGAGCCAGATACGCCCGTATGGAACCTACGCCGCGACCACGACCCCGTTCGCGATTGCCAGCTCGCCCTGATCGTTACGCATTTCGTAGAAGACGATCTCGCGATCACCTTCGTCGCGGACTTCCAGCGCGCTCACTGAGACATCCGTACCCGGAATGACCATGCCGCGGAATTGACCGGCGAACCGGCGCAGCCGTGTGGGATCGCCATCCATGTTGCGATTGATCACCTCGCGCAGGGCAATAGTGATATTGGCGGAGCCGTGCAGGATGATGTCCGGCAGTCCCGCGGCCAGGGCGACGCGACGCTCTGTATGGATTGGGTTCCAGATGTCGGCGCACTCGGTATAGACATGCGGCGCCTGTGGGTCGATCGGGATCGTTGTCGTCCAGACCGGTTGCCCACCGTTGGCTGAGCTGGTTGAGCGCTGCGGCAGCGGCGGCGTGGATTCGATCTCCATACCCTCGCCGTCCAGCTCGGCGCCGCGCGTGATGCCTCCGCTGTCCATCACGACGACGACCTCGCCTCGGCTGTCACACATCGTGTATCGCTGCGCGCTCAACACGCCCGGTCGCACCTGTTTGACGGCAATGCCCTGTCCCTGGCTGGTGATCACATCGCCCTCGCGCACAGCGCGGTTGAAGCGCACGTCCACCCAGGCGTGGACGCCGCGTCGGACCAGATTCACATCGAGCTGGATATCAGGGGTAAAGCGGCTATTCCACTGCCAGCTGAAGACCATTCCTGGATGGGCGATGAGCCCGTCGGGGCGATCATCCTCGAAGTACACGGGATTGAAATCTCCGACGCCGCCGGCGAACGCGGTAATGGCGCGGGCCGTGACTTCGAACGACTTGGCGATGGTGTATCGACCCACATCTGCGGGCATGCGAAGCGCTGAGGTCGTCATATCTGCTCGTCGTTTCGTGCTACGTCGCTGATTGTTCCGCGTACCGATCCCAGTGCAGGACTTCATCGAGCGGGCGGCGGCGGATGGGGCCGAAGTTGCCGGTCGGCCAGCCGAGTGGGATCAGCACCATCGGCAGAATGTGAGCGGGCAGGCCAAGCACTGCCTGCGCCTGTTCACGGCCGTCGCCGACGAACGCGAGGGTGGTGGGCACGCTGCCGACCTCCAGCGCGCGCGCCGCGAGCAGCAGATTCTGAACCGCGCCCCAGACTTCGGTCGCGGCGGCGGCGCCCTCGCCGAATGTGCCTTGCGGCGCGCGTGCCAGATCAGCGCAGGCGATCACAATCGCCGGTACCTCATGCATGTGGTTCATTTGGTGCTCGACGGCGGCGAGAAAACGCTCGCGACGACCCTGATCGACGTGCGGGTTGGCCGATTCGCGGTTGTGCTCGAGGTAGGCCGACACACCAGCGCGATTCAGATCGGCGAGTTGCTGCTTGACTTCTGGATCACGCACGACGATCCAGTGTCGCGACTGGCGGTTGGAGCCGCTGGGGCCAAGGTGCGCCGCCTCGATCAGCTGAACCAGGACGTCCTCGGGGATCGGGTCCGGCTTGTAGCGGCGCATCGCGCGCGCGGTTTGGATGACGTCAAAGAATTCCACCTTGCTGCTCCTAAGCGTTGTATGAGATCAATTCGACGAGATTGCCATCGGGATCGCGCGTATACACGCTGACGCCCTCAGCGGTCCCGATGTCGCGCCCGCCAATTCTGCCGGCCGGCCCTTCGATCACTTCCGCGCCAGCCGCCTGAATCGCGGCTGCTGCCGACTCGGGCGTGTCGTCCCAGACGAAGCAGAAGTCGCCGCAGCCCGGCTCAGCGGTTGGGCCGCGTAAGTCGAACCTGGGGTTCTGCCAGAGCTTCGGATCGTGCACATTGATCTTCTGATCGCCACAGGCGATCGCGAATATGGGCAACTCTCCTGAGCGCCACTCCGCTTCATGCACGATGCTGAATCCGAGCGCGCGATAGAAGCGCATCAGGGCCTCGGGATCACCCGCCGGAATGGCGACGTGATCGACTCCAGAAACCGCCATCTGCCCCTCCTCCAACTGCTGAATCTGCGCTGGTCTCGCGCTATCCGCTCTGCGAAGACTAACCGTTTCCGCTGTTATCCTTGCCGCACCTGCGGGCAGTTGCCAGTATCCGCCGCGGGCTTCCAGGAGTAAACGTGTCCGATATCTCTGCCGACGACCCATTTCCGCGCAAGCGCCTGACCATCGGCGAAACCACCATGGCCTACGTCGATGAGGGCAAGCCCGACGGCGACCCCATTATCTTCCTGCACGGCAATCCGACGTCGTCGTACCTCTGGCGCAACATTATGCCGCACCTCTTCGATTCGGCCCGTTGCCTGGCGCCGGATTTGATCGGCATGGGAGTATCAGGATCATCGCCGAGCGGCTCGTACCGCTTCGTCGACCACGCCGGCTGGCTCGACGCCTGGCTCGATGGCATGAACCTCGGCGACCAGCTGACCTTCGTGATCCATGACTGGGGCTCAGCGCTGGGATTCCACTGGGCGAATCGTCACCGCGACCGAGTCAAGGGGCTCGTCTACATGGAGTCGATCGTTCGGCCGGTGACCTGGGATGAATGGCCCGAGGCGGCGGCGCGCATCTTCCAGGGCATGCGCTCGGAAGCGGGCGAGTCGATGGTGATCGAGAAGAACGTCTTCGTCGAGCGCATCCTGCCGGGCAGCGTCCTGCGCGGTCTGACCGAGGCGGAAATGGAGGTCTATCGCCTGCCCTACCGCGAAGCGGGCGAATCGCGCCGACCGACGCTGACCTGGCCACGCGAGATCCCGATCAGCGGCGAGCCGCCTGATGTCGTCGGGATCGTGCAGAACTATGCCGACTTCCTCGCCTCCGAGGAGTCGTCGCACATCGCCAAGTTGTTCATCAATGCCGAGCCGGGAGCCATCCTGCAGGGCGCGCAACGAGAGTTTTGCCGCTCATGGCCGAACCAGAGCGAGGTCACGGTCGCGGGGAATCACTTCGTGCAGGAAGACTCCCCACACGAGATCGGGGAAGCGATCCGGAACTGGTATTCCGAGATCTAGCAAGGACCGGACAGCATGTCAGAAATCACCAACGCGGACGAAGCCCGCGCCTCGCTCGAGGAGGCGCGTGAAGCGTACCGCGCGCTCGTGATGGGGCTTTCGAGCGATGAGTGGAGCCGCCAGAGCGACAACGGCGGCTGGACCAACGGTCAGCTCTGCTGGCACGTCGCCTTCGGCGCGGGAGCTGGCGGCAACACGATCGGCCGGCTGCGCCAGAACAAGGGCATGAACCCACCGGGCCCCTTGATGGCCATGTTCAACTTCGCCAGCCTCTGGATGGTGCGCATTCGTTCGCGCAACGCGACGCCCGAGTCGGTGCTCGCATTCTTTGACGAGGGTTACCGCAAGACGATGAGTCTGGTCGATACCGTCGGTGATGACGAATGGGGCAACGGCGGGATGTTCCTCGGTGAACCAATGACAGTCGGTGGCGCCTTTGGCTACATGAAAGAGCACGTCATCGAGCACTCCGCAGAGATGCGGCGCGATTAGGCTGAATCCGCGCCACATTCCCGGCATCAGACGACGCTTCCCGCGTCGCCGAACTGTTCGACAAGGCTGAGCACGATGGCAGAGATCACCAACGCCGAAGAGGCGCGCGCCGCGCTCGAACAGGCGCGTGCTGAATTCCGGGAACTCGTGCTGGGACTCTCCGGCGCAGAATGGAATCGCCAGAGCGACAACGCCGGCTGGACGAATGGTCAGCTCTGCTGGCACATCGCCTTCACCGCGAGCGGTGGCACGCTGAGGGTGTCACGACTGCGCCAAAACAAGGACATGCAACCACCCGGTCCGCTGATGGCGGTCCTCAACCTGCTCAGCCTGTGGTTAGTGCGCATCCGCTCGCGCGGCGCGACGCCCGAGTCGGTGCTCGCATTCTTCGATGAGCGCCTGGCGGCGACGCGCGGGGCGATCGATACGGTCGCCGACGACGAGTGGGGCAACGGCGGCGTGTTTCTGGGCGAGCCGATGACCGTTGGCAGCTCATTCGGATTCCTCGGTGACCACATCGCCGAGCACGCCGCCGAGATGCGGCGCGATTAGGTTGCCCGCACGCCCATGACACCCAGTTCGGCTCAGATCTTCGAGCGTTACCCGCCGCTCCGCGAAATGGAGGCGGTGGCGCTCTTCCAGGAACTCGGTTACCGCTTCACCGACGCCGGCGATGGCTGGTGCGAGATCACGTTGAGAGCCACAGCGAAGACCCACAACCTGTACGGCATTGTCCATGGAGGCGTCTGGCTGTTGGTCGCCGACTCCGCCATGGGCGGCGCATTGGGAACGATCCAGGCCGAGGGGGAACGCGTAATCACGGCGCAGTCGGAGTTCCGCTGGCTGCGTGGTCTCGATGGCGACATCATCCGCGCGCGAGCCGAAGTGATCCGCCGCGGACGCACGCTGAGCCACTGCTCGGTCGATCTCTACGACGAGCAGGATCGCCACATCGGACATGGCAATGGCACCTACGTGATGCTCCCGCCCGAGTAATCCAGCGCGCTGTTTCGAAGCTCTACCCTATGGCTCCAAACATCTGATGAGTTGGAGAAAGGCGTATCTGCATGGCCGGACGACTTGAGGGAAAAACTGCGCTGATCACCGGTGGAGCGCGAGGACAGGGAGCGGCAGAAGCGAAGTTGTTTGCCGAGGAAGGCGCCACCGTTGTGATCACGGACGTGCTCGACGCTGAAGGCGCGGAAACCGCTGCGCAGAGCGAGCGCATTCGCTTTCTGCATCACGACGTGACCAACGAAGACGAATGGGCCGCTGTCGTTAGCGACGTGATGGAGGACTACGGCAAGATCGACGCCTTCATCAACAACGCCGGCATCTTCCGCTCGCGCCCGATTGCGGAATGCACGCTGGACGAATACAACCTGGTCGTGGGGATCAATCAGGTCGGTGTGTTTCTGGGCCTGAAGCACGTGGGACCGGTGATGTGCGCGGCCGGATCGGGATCGATCATCAACATCTCATCGATCGCCGGGATGCGCGGCGGCGCGGGATCGGTGGCATACTCAGCCTCGAAGTGGGCGGTGCGGGGCATGACGAAGGTCGCGATGAATGAGTTCGCGCCCTCGGGCGTGCGAGTCAACTCGATTCATCCGGGACTGATCGAGACTCCGATGCTGCAGCAGCTACCAATCATTGAGCAGGGTCGCGGCGATCTGCTGGTCCAACGCATTCCGTATGGCCGCACGGCGGAAGCGGAGGAAGTCGCCAAACTGGCGCTGTTCCTGGCTTCGGACGACTCCGAGTACATGAACGGTACCGAGTTCATCATCGACGGCGGCATGATTCAGGGACTCTAGCGGCGCTGAGCCAGACCGGAGCCTGGTGAGAGCATGAGCGCACCATCCGTTCAGTACACGATCACCGATGATGACATCGCGATTGCCTGGGTCGAACGAGGCGTCGGCGCGCCCTTGGTCGTATCAACGGGGCCGATGATCCCGCTCAATGTCGGCTGGGAACCCGGTGGGTTATGGGATCGGCTGTCGCAATCCTTCCGTGTGATCCGATTCGATCCGAGAGGTTGTGGACTGTCTGAGCGCGCCGGCGTCTTCGGCTCCTTCTACGACGAAGCGAACGATCTGGCCGCCGTAGTGAACGAAATCGGCGAACCACGCGTCGCGCTCATGGGCTACTACATCGGCACGCCGGCTGCCGTGATTGCCATGCTCAACGAACCCGAGCGGTTTACGCATCTGGTCTTGCATCTACCGGTACCGATGGCGGGGCAACAGACAGCCTCAGGGTCGTTAGAGGTGTCGCCGCAGGGTGAATACAACCAGTTGATGGATAACACCGTTGAAAACCTGCTGCGGCTGGGATGGAAGTACCACGAGGAGTTCGCCCGACGCGCACTGCTGACGATCATCGCGCCGACTGCCGACGAACATACGCTGCGCTCGCTCTCCGAGCTGATGCATCACTATCCGTCGATGAATCGACTGTTCGGTCTGGTCCCGGAGATGCGCAGCCTCAACCTCAGGGCGGAGCTACGCGATATCACGATTCCCACCCTGATCTCTATTCCCCCGGAACGCGAGGGGTTCGAAGACAGTCACACAGCGTTCGGACGGGACTGGGCAAGGCGAATTCGCGGCGCTCGATTGATGGTGGCCCAGGATGACACGTCGATCCTGGTCAACGGTTCGGCGACGATCACGCAGCTGGCAGAGGCGATCGAAGAGTTCATCGGTGTGGATCAGTTTGAGCAGACTGCCGGGCAATCGACACGAACCGTGCTCTTCACGGATATTGAAGGCTCCACCTCGCTCGTCGATCGACTTGGCGATGACGAGGCGCGAGTCATCACCAGAGAGATCGAGTATCTCACCCTTGCCGCCATCCGCGACCAGGAAGGCGTCCAGGTCAAGACGATGGGCGACGGCGTGCTCGCCTGGTTCAGCGCGGCGTCAGCTGCGGTAGAGGCGGCGGTTCAAATCCAGACCGCCCTCGCCGACCACGAACGGTTCAACAACATCCGCGTGCGGATTGGCATGAGCGCCGGTGAACCGATCGCTGAATCGGACGATCTCTACGGCGCCACAGTGAACCAGGCCGCTCGGATTATGTCGATGGCGCAAGGTGGCGAGATCCTCGTCTCGGACCTGGTGCGCGGCCTGCTGCAGGGCCGCCGATTCCAGTTCGAGGATCAAGGCACGCATCAGCTACGCGGATTTCGGGAATCGGTACGGCTGTTTCGCGTCGACTGGCAAAGCGCGTCGGACACACAGACAGCTCGGAAAGGAACCAGCCATGACTGAAATGACCAGACACGAACGGGTTCGAGCGGCGATATCGGGCGAACCGGTCGACCGCGCGCCGGCCTCGCTCTGGGGTCACGACTTCCTGCGCGAGTGGAGCAACGACGAACTGGTCGGCGCAACCTGCGAGCAGTATGAGGCCTACGACTGGGATTTCATCAAGATCAATCCGCGCTGGTCGATGTTTCCCGAGGCCTGGGGCGCTGTTTACTCACCGCCCAGCGATCAGTCGAATCCAACCATGGTCAGCTCAGCGCTGAACGAGCTGGATGAGCTACATGACGTCGTTGGGGTACATGCGGAGCGAGGCGTGCTCGGTGAGCACATCGAATCGACTCGCCTGGTGGTTGAGCGCACCAAGGGCGAGGTCGATGTTGTACAGACGGTGTTCTCGCCGATGTCGGTCGTTGGCTTGATGTTCGGACACCCTCGAGCGTTCAAACAGGCGGCGGCGGAAGCGCCAGCCGCTGTCCACTCCGCCATCGCGCGGGTGACCGAGACGATCATCAACTACAGCCGCGCCAACATGAACGCCGGCGCGTCAGGCGTGTTCTATGCGCCGCTTCAGTGGGCCAGCTACGATAACGCAACACCAGATTTCTACCGAGAGTTCGGGCGTCCCTACGACCTGCAGGTGCTCGACGCGATCCGTGACGCCGAGTTCAACATCCTGCACGTCTGCCATAGCAACAACATGTTGGCCAACCTGCTCGACTATCCGGTACATGCGATCAACTGGGATGATCGACACGAGACCAACGCCAGCCTTGCCGAGGTCTGGGCTCAGACTGACAAGGCGGTCATGGGTGGGGTCAGCCGCGGCGGACTGGGCGCACTCGACGCCGAGGAGATTCAGAGCCAGGCGGCGGAGGCGGCGGGCGTCGGCAACACCAGGGTCTTTGTCACAGGCGGCTGCTCAATCCCACCGCACACGCCGCACGAGAATCGAGCCGCAGTCGCCGCCGGAGTTCGGGGGAACTAGAGCCTGTGTACATGGGCGGCTGAGTCGGCAAGAGCTCCCTCAGTCGCTGCGCGACAGCTCCCCCATAGGGGGAGCGTTTGATCCTGTGCACCGCATGCATGGGTGTGCTATGAGCTCGTCGGAATCCGATAGAGGTCAGAGGCGTTCTGCTGTAGCACGGCGGTCCGCACCTCGGGATCGAGGTCGCCGAGCACGTTGGCGATGTGCTCCTGACTCCTGGGATAGAGACAGGTCGGGTGCGGGAAATCAGTCTCGAAAAGCACGTTCCTGACGCCGATCTGCTCGATCACCTTACGCGGGCCGAAGTCTTCGAACCAGAAGCAGGCCCAGATGTTGCGGCGGAACTTCTCGGTCGGGCGCAATTCGTGATGCTTGACCTCGGTCGGGACCATCTCGTCCCACTGATACTCACAGGCCTCGAGCAGGAAGGGAATCCAGCCGATCCCGCTCTCGACCGATACGAACTTGAGACGCGGGAAGCGTTCCAGCACATCGCTGTAGAGCAGATTCGAGATCATCCGCGCGTTATCGATGTAGATGTTGGCTGCGCCGATCGCCAGCTTGCGCTCGGGCCCCATTGACTCCCATGGCGATGAGATGAACGGCGAGGGCGCGCCCTTCGCGCCGCCGGAACCGATGTGAAAGTTGAGTACCACGTCGAGGTCCTGAGCCAATTCGAAGAACGGGTCCCAGTGCGCAGTCCCGTAGTCGGGCAGATCGAACTTTTCTGGTGTATCGCAGATGGTGTAGCCGCGCGTTCCATAGGTCTCAACGGTGCGACGCATCTCGGCGAGCGTCGCGTCGAGGTCCCAGAACGGCAACAGCGCCTGCGGGAAGAGCCGTCCGTCCGACGTGGTTTGCCACTCGCCCATCGCGTCGTTGTAGGTCGTCACACACGCGTTGCGCAACTCAACGTCGTCAATCTCGAGGAAGCGCGCAGAGGCGAAGCCAGAGATGTTGGGATAGACGATCTGGGCGTACAGACCCAGCCGCTGCATCAGCTCCAGCCGCGCGGGGACCTCGTAGGCGGCGGCATCGAGGCGGTCGAAGTCGTGCACACCGAGAATACCGAGCACCTTGTCGCCGCCACTCTCGACCACGGACAGGCCGACCGGGCCCAACGGCACGTCGCCGTCGACAAACCAGATGTGCTCACCGCCGACCTTGCGCAGCTGCGGCATCCGATCGCGCATCGCGGCCGGCGCTCGTGACGTCCAGAGATCGGGCGGCTCCGTGACATGCGAATCGCAGTCGATGACATCGATGCCCTGGATGGCATTGAGCATGGGGTTGTCGTGAACGGTTGGATTGGCGCTGACCATGATCGTCTCCGCTGTCGGTTGCGCTTCAGTTGCGGCAGAGGCTAACAGCTGGCGTTTAAGTGTCGTCCGAACTGGCCTGGAGTCGCTCGCTCAGCTGGGGCGCGATTAATCGCGCGCCGACGGCGAGGCCGAGCGACCAGAGCAGCCAGGGCCAATGGAACTCCTGCTGCACCCATTGCACAGTGGCTCCCGAGATCTCGGCGCCATACTCGAGCCACCAGAGGAGAACGACGAATATCGCGACGGCGAGGTTCAGTGGGCTCAGGATCGGTCCGCTGAGCCCGCGCCCGACGAACCAGCGCACGAGCACCGCGGCGCCGCTCAGCAGGATGGCCCAGGTGAACGAGGGCGCGGGTGGCGCCACGTTGCCGGCCCACATCGCCGCCTGCGCCCAGAAGATGACGAACGCGAAGATCAGCAGCCACTGATCCAGCGGATCATCGAGCCGTGGCGCGAGCGCTCGCCCGACCATCAGCGCCAGGGCAAACATCAACCCGTAGGGCCAGAAGATTGGTTCCGCGGCGAAGGTATCGCCAACCGAGGTCCAGGTGGTGGTGACTTCGGCCAACACGACCAGGAGTATGCCCAACAACAACGAGCGATTCTCGACAGCGGTCATCGATCCGCTCAGCGGTCGCAGCGTGAGCGCCCGCCCGATCAGTACCAGCGAGACGATGATGATGGTCCAGCCGACCGAGCCGGCCCCTGTCGAACCGTTGGCCAGTTCCATACTCATTTCGAAGAGAAAGATCAGCGCCGCGGCAATCATCGCCGCGCGCCAGCCGGTGTCGTCCCAACACGCCTGCAATCTGACCACGACGCTCATGACGCCTCCTGTTTGCTACGACGCCCGTGATTGTGGTCAGGCTATCTCCGCCAACTGAAGCGCAGAGCGCCCCTATCCTGCATCTCCAGAGCAACGCTGCAAGACAGCCTGAGAGGAATTGGCAGATGAGCGCACTGGAAGGGAAAGTCGCTCTGATTACTGGCGCGGCATCGGGGATCGGACTGGCGACAGCGCAGCTGTTCGCGCGCGAGGGCGCGCAGGTCGCAATGGTCGACCGCAACGCCGACGCCGTCAACGAAGCGGCGCGCGAGCTGGGCTCCAGCGCCACGGCGATCAGCGCCGATGTGACCAATGAAGCAGACGTTGAGGGCATGGTCGCGGCATGTGTCGACCGCTTCGGGCGGCTGGACGTCGCTTTCAACAACGCCGGAATCGCCAGGATCGCGCCGATCCACGAGCATCCGCTTGAGGATTTTCAACGTATCGTCGACGTTTGCCTGACCGGCGTGTTCCTCTGCCTCAAGCATGAGTCGAAGCAGCTGCTTGCCCAGGGCGAGGGTGGTTCGATCATCAACACGGCCAGCATCAACGCAACCCAGGCCTCAGCCGGCCTCGCCGCCTACTGCGCAGCGAAAAGCGGCGTGACCATGTTGACCAAAGTCTCAGCCCTGGAGCTGGGCCCGCATGGCATTCGCGTCAACGCCGTCGGTCCTGGCCATACCAAAACTCCGATGACCCTCCGCGCTCGCGACGTACCCGGTTTCGACGAAGCGATGATTGGCGCTACTCCTCTGGGCCGCCTCGGCGAGCCGGAGGATATCGCGCAGATGGTGCTCTACCTCGGCAGCGACGCTAGTCCCTGGGTCTCGGGTCAGCTGTTCTACGTCGACGGCGGAATCACCGTTAATGGACTGCCACCGGGATTCAATCTGGTGAACGCTTAACTCACTCAACCGCACGAGACAGCTGGTAAGGGAAGGATCGCGAAATGGGACAGCTCGACGGCAAGGCGGCGCTGATCACGGGCGCAGCATCCGGGATCGGTTTGGCCGCAGCGAAGCGCTTCGCCGCAGAGGGCGCACAGGTCGCCCTGGCTGACCGCAACGCCGACGGCGCAGCCGAAGCCGCGCGCGAAATCGGCTCGCAGGCGATGGCGATCAGCGCTGACGTTACCAACGAAGAGGACGTCGCCAACATGGTCGCCGCCTGTGTCGACCGCTTCGGACGGCTCGACATCGCCTTCAACAACGCTGGCATTGGCGGATTTGCGCCAATTCAGGATTATCCCCTGCAGGCCTTTCAGCAGGTGATCGATGTCTGTCTGACCGGCGTATTCCTCTGCATCAAGCACGAGTCCAAATATCTGATCGAGCAGGGCGCTGGCGGATCGATCATCAACACGGCCTCGCTGAACAGTATCCAGGCGACGGAAGGGCTGTCCGCCTATTGCTCGGCCAAGGCGGGGGTGGCGATGTTGACCAAAGTCTCGGCGTTGGAACTCGGGCGGTACGGGATTCGCGTGAACAGCATCGGCCCTGGCCTGATCAGAACTCCGCTGACTCAGGGTCTGCGCGATGTGCCGGAGCTGGAGGACGCCTTCGCAGCGGAAGCGCCGTTGGGACGCATCGGCGATCCCGAAGAGGTTGCGCAGTTGGCGCTCTGGCTGGCGTCCGACGCCTCGTCGCTGATGACCGGACAAACCGTCCAGCTCAATGGCGGCGCTGACATCAACAAGTATCCGCCGCTCTTTGAATTCTTCGGCAGTCGCGCACCGTGATTCTTAAACTGCGCGGGGACAATGCGGTCAAATGACCGTCAGCTCAGAGAGGAAGCAACATGCGTGAGTTCGAGGGCAAGACGGCAGTAGTTACCGGTGCGGCCAGCGGCATGGGGTTGGCGTTCGCGCGGCGGTTCGCCGCCGAGGGGATGAACGTCGTCCTCGCCGATATCGAGGAGGACGCACTGCAAGCGCAGATTCAGCGACTCGAGCAAGAGGAACGCAATGTGCTCGGCGTGGTCGTCAACACGATGCGTCGAGAGACGCTCGAAGAGCTGCGCGACGAGACGATCGCCGAGTTCGGCAACGTCCACATCCTCTGCAACAACGCCGGCGTCGCTGGCCTGAACGACGCGGGCTTCGACCCCGCTGGTCAGGTACGCGGCAGTTGGGAAGTGCCCGACAGCACCTGGCAATGGGTGATGGGCGTGAACTTCTGGGGCGTGCTCTACGGCTGCCAGGTATTCATCCCGCACATGCTGGAGCATGGCGAAGATGGGCACATCGTCAACACCGCGTCAGTGGCGGGATTGATCCCCGGCGGCAGCGCGTACAGCGTGTCGAAGCATGGCGTGCTGACACTCACAGAAGGTCTGTATCAGCAGTTCCAGGACCTGGGCGCCAACCTCAGCGCGTCGGTCCTCTGCCCGGGCCTGGTCAACACGAACATCGGTCTGGCGGAGCGCAATCGTCCGGCTGAGTTCGGCGCACAGCAAGAAGTGTCCAGCGAATCTCAGGATGGTCTGTTGGCGATGCTCAGCGGAGGTATGGATCCCAACGATGTCGCCAATCTCGTCTTCGATTCCATCGTCGAACAGCGTTGCTACATCCTGCCTCATCAGGGCTGGGATGATATCGCGCGCGGACGAGTTGAGCACATCCTCGCCCGGGAGGCGCCGCTCAGGCTCGATTTCGAAGACTTGATGCGACGCCGTGCAGCCGGCGAACAAGTGTAGGCCGAGTAGGGGACGGACATGCGTGAGTTTGCGGGCAAGACCGCGGTGGTAACCGGAGGCGCCAGCGGGATCGGGCTGGCGATGGTCGAGCGGTTCGCCTCAGAGGGCATGAACGTGGTGCTGGCCGACATCCAGGAGGACGCGCTTCAGGCTCAGGTGCAACGTCTTGAGCAGGAAGAACGATCGGTCATGGGCGTTGTGGTCAACACCATGCAACGCGAAACCCTTGAGCACGCTCGAGACGAGGTGATTGAGCGCTTCGGGAATATCCACATCGTCTGCAACAACGCAGGTGTGCTCAGCCGCGAGGACGCCATGGGCGTTGGACCGATGACGACGCCGGTTTGGGCGATCCCCGATCGCGCCTGGGAGTGGGTCATCGGCGTCAATTTCTGGGGCGTGCTCTATGGAGTGCAGACGTTTGTGCCGCACATGCTGGAACACGGCGAGGACGGACATATCGTCAACACTGCGTCGCTCGCCGGCCTGATTCCCGGCGGTGGCGCGTACGGGGTCTCCAAGCATGCCGTGCTGACGCTGACCGAAGGGCTGTATCAAAACCTTGCGGAAGTTGGCGCCAACGTCAGCGCCTCAGTGTTGTGCCCCGGCACGGTGCGCACCAATATCATCTCCGCCGACCGCAACCGACCGGATGAGCTTGGTGGCAAGGGCGAGCCGTCAGCGGAAGAAGCAGCCATCGCCGATGCGATGCTGGCCGATTCGATGGATCCGGCCAACGTCGCCGAGCAGGTGTTTCAGGCAATCGTCGAGCAACGCTGCTATGTCCTGCCACACCCGGCCTGGGACGACTTCGTCCGACAACGAGTCGAACAGGTGCTGGCACGCGAGACGCCAGTGACGGTTGACATCGAAGAGATGATGCGTCGCAGGGCAGCGGGTGAGCAACTGTAGCTCGCACATCTAGACTGCGAAGTCAGAAGCAACGGCCTGGATGAGAGGAACGATCGTGCGCGACTTTGCTGGTAAGACCGCAGTGGTGACCGGAGCAGCGAGTGGGATGGGCTATGCGTTCGCCGAGCGCTTCGCCGCCGAAGGCATGAACGTCGTGCTGGCCGATATCGAAACCGACGCCCTCAACGCCGCCGTGGCGACGCTTGAACAGCAAGAACGTAACGTGATCGGTGTTGAAGTCAACACGATGAAGCGCGAGATGCTCGAACGCGTCCGAGACCAGGCGATTGAGCGTTACGGCAAGATTCACGTGCTCTGTAACAATGCCGGCGTGACCTCGCGCGAGGACGCGGGACTGGGCGCAGGCAACGGCCAACGCGCGGTTTGGGAAGTGCCCGACTCGACTTGGGACTGGGTCATGGGCGTCAATTTCTACGGTGTCCTGTACGGCCTTCAGGCCTTCGTGCCAAGCATGCTGGAGCATGGCGAGACGGGTCACATCGTCAACACGGCGTCGTTGGCCGGGCTGATCCCGGGTGGCTCCGCCTACAGCGTCTCCAAGCATGGCGTCCTGACGCTCACTGAGGGTCTCTGGCATCATCTGCGTTCACTCGACTCCAACCTCTCGGCTTCGGTGCTCTGTCCGGGATTCGTCAACACACAGATCGCCGAGGCGGAACGCAACCGTCCCGACGAGTTCGGCGAGAAGATCGAAGGCAACGAAGAGCAACGAGCCCTCACCCAAATGTTCCTGGGCGGCGGGATGGCTCCGTCGGACGTGGCCGAGCTTGTCTGGCAGGCAATGGTCAACGACCAGCTTTACATCCTGCCGCACTCCGGTTGGACCGATGTGATTCGCGCCCGAGTTGAGGCCGTGATCGAGGGCAGCCAACCGGTCGAGATTGACTTCGAGACGTTGATGGAACGCCGAGCTCGGGGCGAGCTGATCTAGGAACCGCAACAGGGACCAAGTCGCCTCCCCCATCGACAGAAGCGAACGCGAAGCAGTCCATATCGCTTCCCCCGCTGGGGGAAGCTGCCGCGTAGCGGCTGAAGGGGGCGTCGCTCCTCGCGACAACGCCGGGAAACGCTACTCGTCGCCTGACTCGAGTTGGGCGGCGAACTGCTTGCGCCCAACCCGCTCTTTCTCGGTCTTGGCGAGGATCGTCTCGGGAATCCAGAAGGGCAGGTTCAGGTCGGCGCGACTCGGCGCGAGTAGGTCATCGAGGTCCATGACCAACTCGCGGCGATCGTACTTGGTCTGCTCATGACCCTCCCACATCGGGAGCATGGCGATGGCGTCGAATGGGCAGACCTCAACGCAGATGTTGCAACGCATGCAGCGACCGAAGTCGATGTAGAACTGATCGATGACCGATTTGTGGTTGCTCTTGCCGGCGGCGTGGGCCGGGTTTTTGGTCAGCGTCGTCGTCATGCAGTCGACGGGGCAGGCGGCGGCGCACTTGCCGCAGCCGGTGCAGTTGGGCTCCTCGAGCTGATGGTTCCAAATCAGGTACGGAAACGTGCGGGCGCGCTTGGGGAGCTGCTTCTTCTCGTAGGGATAGTGGACCGTAACTGGCCCGCGACTCAATACCTGTGCGCCCCGACCGATGACCTTGAATACACCGCGCATGGCCCGCTCCCTACGTTGCAGCGCTACCCAACAAGAATAGCGCACCCAGACATCTGCTCAGAGTGACATCTCCACGACATCGCGGGGGACATGCAACGGCGCATCAGTCCAGGCGACGACATCGGCTACCGATACGCCCGGCGCAGTCTCACGCAGCGACAACCCGCGAGCGGTCACATCGATCACCGCCAGGTCAGTGATCATCACATCGACGCAGCGTTCGGCGGTCAAGGGATAGTTGCAGACCTCGACGATTCGAGGTTCGCCGTCACGGGTGACATGCGCCATGGCGGTGATCAGCTTCCGCGCGCCGACGGCGAGGTCCATCGCGCCGCCAACGCTACCGCCGCCGCGCGCGGGCACGTACCAGTTGGCCAAATCTCCCTTGGCTGAGACCTGCAGTCCGCCCAGAATCGCAACGTCAATGTGCCCACCGCGAATCATGGCGAAGGAGTCTGCCGTATCGAAGAAGCTGGCGCCCGCAACCAGGTCGACCGGCTGACCACCCGCA